>JAHFBD010000064.1 GCA_023250175.1 Candidatus Melainabacteria bacterium | reverse complement strand
CACCTACTCCAAAAGGTTGTCCTTTAATTTGACTTTCACTTCTTATATCAATTTTCCATTCTGTAAGCTTTGCAGCCAGTCTTACGTTTTGTCCATTCTTACCAATTGCAAGACTTAGTTGATCGTCTGGAACGATTACCTCTGCTCTCTTTCCTGCAGGATCATCATATAAAGCTACGGTGGTTATACGTGCGGGACTTAGTGAATTTGAAATAAAGTCAATAGGATCAACTGACCAACGTATAACATCTATCTTTTCATTTCTTAATTCGTTTACTACATTTTGTATTCTTGCCCCTCTACTACCAATACAGGCACCTACTGGATCTATATCAGCATCATTTGAGTGAACTGCAATTTTAGTTCTATAACCAGCTTCTCTAGCGATAGCTTTAATTTCAACAGTTCCATCATCTATTTCAGGGACTTCTAATTCAAACATTTCTCGGACCAACTCTTCATTAGTGTGTGAAACAACTACAGTAGGTACTCTTCCTGCTTCTTTAAGTTCTTTTACATATACTCTGATTCTTGAGCCTACCTTGTAAGTTTCACCGGGAAGTTGTTCTCTGGGTGGTACATGTCCCTCAAATCGTCCTAAATCTATAACCACATTTGGTTTTCCATTATTTAAAATTTCAATTCTTTTAATTTGACCTGTCATCATAGTTCCTTGGCGACCTACGAATTCTTGTTTTATTAAATCTTTTTCTGCTTCTCTTAAGCGTTGAGTCATTATTTGTCGAGCAGCTTGCGCAGCTATTCTTCCATATTCTGCAAAATCTTCCGGAGTAACATCAATTTCTAAAATTTCATCAAGTTCTACATCAGGTAAAAGCTCTTTTGCTTCATCGATCCCAATTTCTCTATATTCATTTGTCACAGTTTGAACTACGGTCTTGGGAGCAAAAATACCGATCTCTCCAGTAGAATCGTCGAATTGTGTATGTACTCCATCTACATTATGATCGGGGATTCTTCTTTTATATGCAGCAAGTATGGCATCGCAGATTGCATTAATAAAAACTTGCTTTGGAATATTTCTTTCATTTTCTAATTGTTCTGCGGCTTCTAATAATTGAGTTCCTATTTTATACACGACTTCTTCTCCTATTTATGATTTTATTACTAAACCTAAATTTTCTAGTGTAAACTGATGAGCATCTTTTCTTTCCACCGAATCAATCCCAGGGCTTTGTACTTCAAGAATATATTGGAATGGAAGCGGGTCTTGAAGATCTAATCCTTTTTCAACTTCTCTACTTACAATCTCACAATCATCTGATGAAATATGTTTGCTAGGGTGAATGATTGTCAGGCGGAGATAATTAGTTTGGTGTTCATTTGTAAGCGTAAGTGCTAGTAAGCGATAACCTAAAGGAAATATAATTTGTTCAACTATAGACAATACCTTTTTATAGTAACTTGATAGATCTTGAGGTTTTTGTTTCTTTGATTTTTTTAGTTTCATAAACTCATACCCTTTAAGACTAAAAAAGCTGGTAGTTTTTTAGACTCCAGCCAGATGGCTTAATTATTGTACAGGAGTATTATACCATGTATAGGAGCTTTTAAACCCTATCTTACTGAATTATTTCAATAATTTTTTAGTAAAGTTAGATCCTAATTTCAGAGTTTCAAAGAAGGTTAATCCAGTAATTATAAGGTTGCATAGTGTAGATAAATACTCATTCAAAAAGGTTAACTTAGGATTTATAAACATCTTAAAAGTTTTATTTGTTCTTGATAATTGTGCTAGTGCTGGAATAAGAGTATGGATAGCTACTCTTCTATTATAAATACACTGATGCTCAAATTGTTCAATTGATTTGTAAATCTTTCTACTTTTAAAAATAAATAAAGTACCCACTACAATTAGGACCCATAAATATAAAAGTAGAATCAATTTAAGAACTATAAAAAGAGTTGTTTCCATAATGGGGATTATAATTTAGCAATTTGATCAAATGATAATTCAACAGGGGTAGATCTACCAAAAATACTAACTAATGCTTTTACAGTTTCTCTTTCTTCATTTATTTCTGTTATTTCACCAATAAAATCTTCAAAAGGCCCGGACTGAATTTTTACTGATTCTCCAACAATAACATCAATTACTTTCTTACCTTCTTTTGTCTTAGTAAATATCTGACTCTTTCTTAAGATCCTTCTTACTTCAGATGGTGGAACTGGTAATGGTTGTTTGTTTGCACCAATAAACCTTGTTACACCAGGGGTATCTTTTACAATTCTCCAGGTCACATCATCCATTATCATTTCAATTAGAACATATCCGGGAAACTCTCTTTCCTTTTTTTCAACTCTTTTTCCATCATGGATTTTTGTAACTTCTTTTTCTGGTACGATGACATTAAATATTTTGTCGTCAGCACTTAGTGTTTTGACACGTTTTTCAATGTGTTCTTTAACTTTGTTCTCATGACCAGAAGCAGTTTGTACAACATACCAACTACGACTTTGTGATTTTTGAATTTGATTTGATTTAGGCATATTTCTCCTACGATTTTTAATTATAAATTATTAATTGTCAATTGTGCTTAAATTGCCCCACCGGTAAAGAAATTAACAATGGCTTCAAAACACTTATCAAGAATGTAGATAATACTTGTTAAAAAAGTAACTAATAAGATTACGGAGAAGAATTCTTTTGAAATCTGATCTTTTGATGGCCAGCTTATTTTCAAAAATTCTGTTTTTACTTCTTGTAAAAACTCCATAATGTTAAGCTTTGGAGCTTTCACTTCAGCCACTTTTTCTTCTATAGTTTCTTTTTTATTTATATTAGTAATTGTTGCCATACCTGCCTTATTATTTAATAACTGTATACCCTGTATATTCTAATCTATAAATGTAAAGAATATAAGAAATACAATTCTAGAAGACTAGAAATCAGAGGGTTAGAATTAAAGAATTTACTATAAGTATGCTAGAAAAATCAAACAATCTTAATAAAATGGTAATAAGCTATATACACTTATTGAGATAAAACACTTGACTTTTTACTAATTCTCTAGTTTTCTAGTATTTGACTTCTTTATTTCCGAGGTTTTTAGCATTCTGATTTTCTGATTTCTGATTCTCTAGTTTCTAGTATTGCGCCCTTAGTTCAGTTGGTAGAACGTTGGTCTCCAAAACCAAATGTCGTGGGTTCAAGTCCTACAGGGCGCGAGTGTAAGAGTCAGATTTCGAGATAAACATCCAACGTTCTAACGTTGGTCTGTCTTTTTCAAAACCGGCAAATGTCGTGGGTTCAAGTCCTACAGGGCGCGTTTTTTATAATGCCATCAAACAAGTTGGTGGCTTCCATCGGGAGTTCTCTTTCCCTCGAGCGGATTTGCCGAATGAATCGGACAAATCCTACAATTTTAAGAGCAGTTGATCGTGGTAAGTTATTAAAGGAGAAAATCATATGAGAGCAAGACCAGTTGATGCAAGTAGTCAGGACCCAAATAAATTACAGAAACAGAAATCATTAGCTGCAAAAACAAGATTAAATGAAAAATTAAATCCTAAAAATAAAGCTGATTATGCTGTTGGAATAGAACCTGGCACATATAGATTAGTAGTAAATGCAAGTACTCAGGAGCTTCACGATAAACTACTTAAAAAATTCCCTGATTTAAAGTTTGAAGGCATTGAGATTGTGGCTAAAGTAGTCCCTAATATTACAATTCAAGGTTTAAAACCGAGCAACAATATGAAAATCGTACTGGCTGCCTACACCCCATTTAGTGTAGAACAAATCGAAACGCTGAAAAGAATGGGGTTGAAAACAAATAATGAAGCCGGGCAGATAAGAATCCTGGGTGAAGTAGATGATCCCTTAGTAAAGGAAAAAATATCTAAGCTTGATTTCATAAAGCATGCTGAAGATGTAATATATTTTTATCATGGCTCAAATTAATTAAGGAGTAAAAACAATGAAGTTATTGAACGGACTTGCTGGTATTTTGAATTATTTACCATTTAAATCTTTAAGAAGTAAAGAAGGTCCAATAATTTCTACTAATGAGTCGAAACTAGATACTTCTTCTGATAGTAGTTCATCAAGTATAACTACTGAAAAAATCAAGGAATTAATTGAAGACTTACATAATCCCTATGAACCGACTCCTTCTGATGCACAAAGGGAGCTTATCCAAATTGGAAAAGAAGCTGTTCCAGCTTTAGTAGAAACTATGAAAGACAACGATATAAATGTTTCTTATAGAGCTGCTTTATCTCTCAGGACGATTGGAAGAGAAGCTGTTCCAGCTTTAGTTGCAAACTTAAAGAATGATGCCCCGGATATTATAGCGAAAACAGTTCTCATTCTAGGTGAGATGGGATTTGAGGCTAAGGATGCAATTCCTGCTTTAGATAATCTTAAAACTCAAAGTGAATATGTCTGGATTCGTGAAGCTGCTGCTATTGCATTGCAGAAAATTGAGAAGTCTTAGAGAAGATTACAAAATAGAATCTATATACAAAAGCTTATTTCTTGAGACTTGGAAGATAGAAAGGTTATACAAAGGTTATAGATAATTTTGTTTAATTGTTTTCTATCGCGGGGTATAAGGTAAATAAGATGTAAAATATGAGAAAGATTTTCAAATTTATTATAGTGGTTTATTGTTTGTTCGCAGTAGCATATTTAATTCTTGAAAATAAAAATGTTGTATTTGCTGCGGATGAAGATTTTGAAGTAGAGCCAGTTGGTCAAATAGCTCAAGAAGCTGAGCATAGCGAAGCAACTGTAAAGAAAGAATCTTATTTTAGAGAACAGGTAGTAAATGTTCGTCAGGGTTATTATGTCCCCTCTGAGAGTTATTATGGCTATGGTAATGATTCTTTTCACGGCTGTGGTAACTCTTCAGTACTATGGGAGAAAGTTAGGTGGTGTATGACGCGGTGTAGATTATTGAGCCAAGATCCCAGTAGTTGCACTTGTAACATAAGGACTGTTTGTCCCAATGAGGAGGATTACTTTTGTCTGGAAGGTCAGTGTATTCACAAAATTGTTAAATAAGTAATGAGGCTCTACTCATCCTAATGCACCACTCCATAACAGTGTCAAAAATTTTTTCCATGGAAGCATTTTAATTTTTTCAACAGTTCTTTCCTTAGTTTCAAGGCAGACTAAAATGTAATTTTTTAACTTTTCTTCTTCGCTGAGTGTAATTAATCCTTTTAAATCATTAACGAAATTAAGTTTTTGCTCAATAAATTTCATAAATCATTGTCATGTATGTTGGCATTTATCATATATTATGCCGTATATTTCGTTAGTAAGTCAGGCTATTTTTATAAAGATAGTTCTGATAATTCATTACCCCGCCCACTTTGTGGGCGAGGCTCGCTCAAGCAAAGCTTTAGCGGCTAACATAAGTCATAAAGGTGTGAATGTAAAATCTAGGGTTGTTGAAGTGCTTGTGGTGGGTTAACTGGTAATGGTGCTGGTTGTGCAACTGTTTCTGGAATTATTGGTGGGGCAACTAATCCCGCATTAATTGGTAATGGTGCTGGTTGTGCAACTGTTTCTGGAATTATTGGTGGGGCAACTAATCCCGCATTAATTGGTAATGGTGCTGGTTGTGCAACTGTTTCTGGAATTATTGGTGGAAGTATTGGTGGGGCAGGTTGTATGTTAATTGGTACTGGCTCAATTTGTTGAGGTTGCGGTGGTGTATTAGCTGGTGTTGGAGCAATTTGTGGAGCTATAGCTGGAGGAGTAATCGGATCATTAGTACACTCTTGTGCTTTAATACAATCACCACTAACAAGACATCCAGCACCAACAAAAGTAGTATTATTACAACACACTCTAGAATTATCACTAGAACTAACTACGTCTCCATTATCGCATCGTAAATTAGGACTAACAGGTGGGCATGAAATTTTACCTCCTTGCCCAAATCCGCAAGGAACGGGAGCTCTTTGTTGTGGATTAGGTAAAAAAGGTAGAGGCAAATCCAGAGGAGGAGGTGGGCATTTGCAATTTTGATCACAGATTGCATTATTTGCACATGATGGGCTAGGTTGATTAGGTGGCTCACATTCTTCACCTGGGTCAAGTAAGTTATTTCCACACCCCTTTTTAATTATTAGAGGTAGATCTATAGGTGGAGAAATTGGTGGGCATTTGCAATTAATTTCACAGACTGCATTGTTTGCACATAAGATACTTGGGATACCAGGTGGATCACACTCTTCAGGTGGATCAATCATGCTATCTCCACAAAAAATAATAGTAGATAAACCTGAAGAGGATGAGGTAGAACCTGAAGATGAAGATTGAGAACCTGAAGAAGAGATAGAGCCTGAGGATGAAGATGGAGGTCCACCACCTCCTCCGTAGTATGGATTACAAGCTGGATTTATGTTTCCATCACACCAAGACTTAGCAAAAACGCTTTCTTTGCAGACACCAAAAGGAGCACAAAATCCACAATTCTTATTTAATGTTTCGTTTTGGGGATCATTTTCGTCAAAACCTTCTATAATATCTTTATATTTTACACACATTCCTCCACACCAACCGCAGTTGGAATCAGGGTCACATTCTTCTCCTACATCTTTAATATCATTTCCACATTGTCCTTGGTAACCAGTGGAAGTCTTTTTTCCTTGTGCATTGTAAGGGAAAATATAAAAATTGCAAAAAAGTAGGATTAAAGTACTTATATGAAAGACTTTATTAAAATAATTACTTTTCATTATTTCTGTTTGAATTTATTAAAACTACAATCTTGATATTTTGGAGGTTATTAGAAGAATGAAACAGAGTGTAGCTAATAGAGACTATTCTGGTATACCCGGTTTTTGCAATTGTAAACCTGCTTTTTTCTGGTTTTTAACACTGAATAGTGATTGTTATCACAATAATAATGCTGTTTTAACTTTAGGGGTATATAGAAAACAAATAGGGATATTCCTCCTATTTTATTAATCCATCTTAATCTAAAAGGAGCACTTTTGTCAGGGTTAGCTCTGTTCTTGGGCCAAATAATAAATGAATAAAACACACAAAGCAAAAATTATAAAATCTATATTTTGTTTAATTGCAGTTGTTCAACTCAACTTGCCAGTACTTGCTGCATTGAATATAAACTATTCAAATTTATTTAGTATGCCATCTGACTCTCAAGGGAAAAAAGAAAAGCAAATTTTAATTGCACAAAATGTAGGTGAAAATTCTGAAAATCTTAATGCTCAAGTTCCAGAAGAAGCTGAGGAAGATCAAGAAACTCTAGAGATGGGTGAAGAGCTAGAAGCTTTAGAACCATCACTAGAACCTAATGCTGATGTAGAGCCGACAATAGAAACAGAAATAGAAAATCAGGGTGAGTTTGAAAAAATGGCTACGATAAGATATTCTACAAATTGTATACCATTAACAGATTCTATTAGTCCTAATTCTTGTGATTATATGACTTGTGCTCGCGTTGGCGGGGTCTGCTTTTTTGCTCCAGGTAGTGCAACTGGAGGTGCAGCTGCAGATATGTCTGAATTGGTTGGTGGTATTGCTGGTGATTGTCTTAGGAATGTTGAAATGAGTCTTCAAATGGCGCTTAGTAACCCATATTTTATGTGTGGAGGGCTTCCTCCTGATACCCCCACATCATTGGATACATTCAGAGGTTGGGGTGTTGCAGGGGAACTTAGTAGCGGTCAATTTGGTCCAAATTGTGGAATTGGATTTGTAAAATGTCCTTCTACATCCTCCTCTGGAACAACCTCTTCCTCTTCAGGTACTACATCCTCCTCTGGCACGACCTCTTCATCAGGTTCTATATCCTCTTCTGGCACTACATCATCTTCTGGTTCTACATCTTCTTCTGGTTGCCCTGTGTGCAATTGCTTTCTTCAACCTTCCACCTCAAGTTCAACTACGAGTTCAAGAATAAATGCTATAGCTAAAATTGCACAAGATGCTATTAACTTGGCAGAGAAAGAAATAGATAAGGGGAAATATGAAATTGTAAGTAATGCAGAAACTCCTAAACTATCGAAGGGTAAAAAAGCAATAAAAGTAAAAGGTGCTGGACATGGAAAAGAAGGGACTTCTGTTGAAATAGATGAAATAAATAATGATATTGAAGAAATCAAGCTTAGTGATGATCTTAAAAGCATTTCTGTAAAAGTAAAATCTCAAAATAGTACTAGACCTGTAAAGAGTACAAAAGGTGGCAAAGGTATAAAGAACGTAAAAAATACAAAGAGTATAAAAAATACAAAAGGAAAATATGTAACTTTAAAAAATCTAGAACCAAGTAGTGAAAAAGAAAATTGGATTAAATTTCAATGTGGTGCTGTATGTGGTAATCCTGGCAATGCTCCTTGCCATGCTACTTGTGAAATGTGTGATCCTGTTTCTATGACTTGTGTACTAAAACTAGGTGCAACTTGTTCCCCAGATAATATTGTAGGTCCGGCATCATGTCCAGTACTGGGAGAGGCATGTGATGGAAGTTGTATGTGTAGTTGTAATCCAGATTTGAACCCAGATCCTCCTATCGTTCCTCCTGAGCATAATTTTGCTTGTTCTGCAAATAAACCAGTATGTTGTGCTGGTGCGGGTGGCATGAATTCTTGTAATCAATGTTGTATTGATGATCATTGTCCACCAACTACGATACCTCTTACCATTGCAGGTATACCCATTACGATTGGTACTCCAAAGGTTTGTTGTCCAGGAGCTATGGGTATGAATTGTCAAATACCTTGTATCAATAATCTACAATGTGAATTTACTCATGGTCCAGGTTTTACTTGTAATGCAGGATGTTGTGTTTTTACTGGTACAGGAATACCACCAGGGACTACAGGCTGGTCATGTATAGGTACTATGCCTGGTTTTTGTGTAGGAGGAATTCCTCTTGATGGAACGCCAGGTATTTATCTGACTGAACAACAGTGCCAAAATGCAAGTGTTGTAAATTGCAATTCAAACTCTTCAGGACCCGGCTCCTCTGGTGGTATGGGTTGTATGGGTAGTGCTTGTATGAGTATGGGTGGTCCATTCCAAGGACTTCCACCATTTCCTGTATTTAATCCTGGTCCTACTCCACCACAGTGTTTGAATGTTGGAGGAGTTGTTGGCTTCCCAGTTCTTATATTTAATGGTCACCCTATTTGTAGCCCATTTACACCAAAACCTGTTTGTCAAGAAGGAACCAGATTAACATGTTCACAAAATGTGGGTTTTATTCCCCAAGAAGGTGGAGGTAGTTCTGGAGGAGGTTCATGTTGTACACAAGACCAGATAATGCATTGTGGGAATTTTACTATGTGTGTTGGGGCTGTTTGTAGTAGTGGAATGTGTGGATGTTATCCATCTGGATGTGATGTAAGTAGTGGAGGAACTGGTGGGGGAGGTTCATGTTGTACGGCAGACCAGATAAATAACTGTGGGCAGTTTACTATGTGTACTGGGGCTGTTTGTAGCAGCGGAATGTGTGGATGTTATCCATCTGGATGTGAAGGAAGTGTTTGTCCATCCTGTATGGTAACAAGTTCAGGTGCAACTTCAGGTGTGATTATAACTTGTTGTGATGGGAGTATGGGTCAATGTATTAGTAGTGGTTTTCCTTCTTGTTCTCATACACAAAAAGGTGACCAAGCTCAGTGTTGCATTGCGGGATCATCTGGGTTACTGGATTGTAGATCTGAATATACTACCTGCCCAAGCTCTACTAGTGGAGGTGGAATTATTTGTGAAGATTCGGTGCCAGTATGCCAAAAGGTAGGACAAGAGTTTATTTGTTCAACTAGTGGAACGCCTTGTTGTGATGATGTGAGTGGAATAACTGGTTGTGATTATGGCAATGGTTGCTTAAATGGTTCATCAGGTTCATGTCAAAGTATAACGGTTAATAGCGTAGATGATGTCGTTGATAAAGGTGGTTTCGTTGTTACTGCAACTGTTTTGGGTCCACCTATCTGTTCTAGTATGCCAGGTAATGGAAGTAGTGGTAATGTACTTATTCTTGGTTCTTCTAATTCATTTGCACCTTCAGCTCCTTCTGTGTCGACTGGTTCTTCCTCTCCTTCATCTAATACTGCTTTGATGTCAAGAGCATTTCTGTCAGTACCTACAGTGTCTAATGCCTATAGGCTGGACAGTAATGTCAGGGTAGGACCTGGAGGAAGTCTTAGAGGAAAAATTGTTACTATTAGAGCTCAACAAGCAAATTCAAGTGTTCCTTCTGCTGGTGCATTTGCAGGTGGTGCTGGTGCAGCTGGCTGTGTAAATGGATATTGTGCTCCTTGTATACCACAATCTCCTGGAAGTCCTTGCTGTACATCAATTGCAACATATCCATACCCAGGTTTTCTAACTGTATTTGCTCCTTGTCAATGTACTTGCCAACCATTGCCTAATGGCGCATGTAGTTCTGGTAGCAATGGAGGAACAAGTGGCGGAGGGACAGGAACCAGTGGTGGAGGTTCATGTTGTACACAAGATCAGATA
>JAHFBD010000253.1 GCA_023250175.1 Candidatus Melainabacteria bacterium | reverse complement strand
AGGCTTCTAACTTTGCATTATATAAATTCAATAAGTACAAGTCTGGCTCTGGTGAACAAAGCATAAACACTTTAACTTTTATCAATCCAGAAGACTATGGTGGCTATGATGAAGACACTACTAAAGGCATTCAACTTGGAATTGTTACTTCAGGAGCGCAAGAGCTTGCTCGTAATATTGCAAGCGAGCCTTCCGATTCAATGCCACCTGAAAAGGTTGCAGATATTACTACTCAAATAGCAAAAGCAAATGATTTAGAAATAGAAATTTTAGATAAGGGAAATTGCAAAAGACTTGGTATGGGTTCTTTTTTAGCAGTAGCCCAAGGAAGTAATAATCCACCACAGTTTGTAGTAATGCGTTATATACCTAAAGGTACTCCAAAAGAAAAAATTGTAATTATCGGTAAAGGAGTGACTTTTGATTCTGGCGGTCTTTCAATTAAAACTGCAGATGGCATGGAAACTATGAAGTGCGACAAATCTGGTGCAGCCGCCGTCATTGGAGTTATGAGCACAATGAAAGCTCTTAATCCACGCAGTGCTATTACAATGATTGCACCACTTGTTGAAAATATGACTGGTGGTTCAGCTATTAAACCTGGTGCAATTGTTAAAGCAATGAATGGTAAAACAATTGAAATATTAAATACTGATGCAGAAGGACGACTAATACTAGCTGATGCAATTGCTTATGCAGTATTAAAAGAAAAACCAGACAAGATAATTGACATGGCTACTTTAACAGGAGCATGTGTAGTAGCTCTTGGTGATGATATTGCTGGTGTTATGTCAAACGATGATGAACTTGCTAAATTAATTGTTCAGTCTGGATATGCAGTTGGAGAACCAATGTGGCATCTTCCTGTAAGTAAAAAGCATAGAGAATCAATTAAAAGTAAAGTTGCAGACATGAAAAATATGGGTTCTAAAGGACAGGCTGGTGCTCAAGCAGGATATGCACTCCTTGAACAATTTGTAAAGAATCCGGCTACCCCTGAAGCTCCTGATATACCGCTTGGGCATATTGATATTGCAGGACCTGCATGGCCAAAAAGCGATCCTTGGCCTACTGGTTTTGGAACAAGAACATTGATACATCTAATTACAAATAGTTAGTTTATGCCAAAAGTAACTTCAAGCTGGATTTGTCAGGAGTGTGGTTATACTTCACCTGCTTATATAGGCAAATGTCCGGAATGCAAAGCCTGGGGTACTATAAGTGAAGAAATAACCTCTAAAAAATCAGATAAATTAAATTTAGGCATTGCCACAAACAATAGCTTTCATGCTCTTTCTGATTTAGATTTGTCTGAAGTCAAAAGAATCAAATCCTACGATTCCGAATTGGATGACATTTTAGGTGGTGGGTTTGTACTTGGTTCACTTATTTTATTGGCAGGTGAACCTGGCATAGGCAAATCCACTATCTTATTACAAATAGCTAATGGTCTATCTAATACCATGAAGGTTGCCTATGTAACTGCAGAAGAATCAACCTATCAAGTAAAACTTAGAGCTCAAAGATTAAACGTAAAAGATGACAAGCAAAATCTCTTACTACTTGCTGAAAATAATTTAGAAGTAATATTTAGTCTTATCGAACAAGAAAAACCTGATTTTTTAATATTAGATTCCATACAAGCTATTTATGATCCTTCTCTTGAATCTTCTAACGGTAGTGTAGGACAAGTAAAAGAGTGTGCAAATAAAATACTTAGACTCTGCAAAGACAAACACATAACAACTGTTATCGTTGGACATGTAAATAAAGAAGGATTAATTGCAGGTCCAAAAGTCCTAGAGCATATCGTAGATACTGTCTTATATTTTGAAGGTGAAAAATTTCATAATTTTAGAATTATAAGAGCTACTAAAAACCGTTTTGGATGTACTGATGAAACAGCATTCTTTGAAATGAAAGACAATGGCTTAGAATCCATAGCCAACCCAAGCTCACTGTTTATATCTCGTAATTTAGTAACAGTCCCCGGTAGTACCTTTACAACAATAGTTGATGGAAGCAAAACAATCATTGCAGAAGTACAAGCTCTTGTTGGAGGAAGTGGCTATTCTACTCCACGTCGAACTTCAAATGGGCTAGATTTTAATAGGGTCTTACAAATCATTGCTATCTTAGAAAGACGCGCTGGATATAACTTTTCAAAACAGGATATTTTTGTAAATTTAGTAGGCGGACTAGCCAGCTCTGAGCCTGCTCTTGATTTATCCATTGCAATGTCAATAATAAGCTGTGTCCAGGACGTACCACCCTCAAAAAAAACAGCTTACATTGGAGAAATTGGATTAACTGGAGAAATAAGACAAGTAACAAAAATAGAAAGCAGAATTAAAGAGTGTATCAAATTAGGATTTGAGCGCATTATAGTCCCAAAAGAAACTGATATACAAAAATTTAAAAAATCAAACTCCGAGCTTATATACATTAACAATATTGCTGAAGCTATTTCAAAACACCAACAATCAAATACAGGAGTCTAGTTTTTTTACAAGTTATACCAATCCAAACAATTAAGCTTACTATTTTCCGCGCCCAGCAGACAGTTTTGCGCTTTGCGAGCCGTGCAAGCAAAAGCAAAACTTTGTCTGCGGAAAGGCAGGAAAATGGGAGATTGTTTTAGCGGATTGGTATTAGTTTATTCTAAAACCCAGACATAACTACCATCAAACGGATCACCTTTTAATTCAAAAGCACTCCTTACTAATTCTCTTCCATCCGGCAAAACAGCTTTTACTTTTTGATTTGGATTAATTGTTATCTTTTCACCATTAATAATAAGAGGTTGAGGCTTCTGCAAAGCTTTGGCCCTTGGTATTTCCCAATTGCTTCCGATAGGATTTCCATCAGTGCCTTCTACAATTAAAGTAACCTCTTCATAGTTTTTATTTAAAAACTTAAATGCTTTTCCATCACTAGCAAAAGCATTATCATAATTGGTCTCCTGAGAAGCTGTTTGTGTGGCTTGTAGAGGTGCTACTTGAGGTTGGGGTACAACAGGTGGTGGAATATATTCAGCAGCTTCTTCTTGGTTTTGCGCCATATTTAAAATTGCTGAACCGAGAGCAATTGCACCAAGCGCTCCTGCTCCAATAGCAATTTTTTTACCGGTTGAAAGACCTACTATCTTACCTGAATTAGAGACCGTATCTTTATTTAAAACAAACTTATT
>JAHFBD010000252.1 GCA_023250175.1 Candidatus Melainabacteria bacterium | reverse complement strand
AATATTTTGAAAGTAATTCCTAAATCCAATGCCACCTAAAAAATCCAAAATGCGTTTAGATACTCTTCTTTTAGAGAAGAACCTTTTCCCTTCTCGCGAACAAGCAAGATCTGCAATTATTCAAGGGGCCATTCTAGTAGACAAAAACAAAGTAACAAAACCTGGAACATTTATTAATACAACTAGTGAAATCACAGTTTTATTCACAACAAATCCATATGTGGGTCGTGGTGGAATAAAGCTAGAAGGTGCTCTTGGATATTTCGAAATAAGTGTTTTAGATAAAGTATGTCTGGATATTGGCACCTCAACAGGAGGGTTTACAGATTGTTTTTTAAAGCGCGGTGCAAATAGAGTTTATTCAATAGACGTAGGTTATGGACAATTTGACTGGGGATTAAGAAAAGATCCACGAGTAGTACTATTTGAAAGAACAAATGTGCGTTATTTAATGCCTGAAAAATTATATAAAGATGGGGGACCTAAAGCCACTATTTGTGCTGTAGACTTATCCTTTATTTCACTTTCAAAAGTATTTAAACCAATTTTAGATTTAGTAGAACCAAGTTTAGAAACTCATTTTTTAACTCTTTTCAAACCACAGTTTGAAGCCTTAAAAAGTGAAGTAGGAAAAAAAGGTGTTATAAGAGACAAGTCTATTCATGAGGCTTTGTTACTAGGTTATTTAGAAAATATTGCAAACGTTGGATTATTTACCAGGGGGGTTGCCTATTCACCTATAACTGGTACTGCTGGCAATATTGAGTTTTGGTTTGATATCACATTCAACAAGTCTGATGCTGGACATGTAACAGAAGAAACAATTAGTCATGTAGTCGAAGATGCTCATAGAAAATTTAGTGGGGATGTAGTAAACAAAGGTTAAATTAATGAATACAAAAGTTGGCATAATATATAATCCGAATCGTAAAGAAAATATTGCTATTGTTGAAAAGATAGAGGCATTTCTTCACTCAAAAGGTATGAGTACCTGGAGAGGGAAGATTGGTATCGAAAATAGTGATTGGAAATTTCTAAAAGAACCTCTCGAGTTTGCATTAGTTCTTGGTGGTGACGGTACTCTTCTTGGGACTAGCAGAATCCTTGCACCAAGAGGTATACCAATGTTTGGGGTAAATACGGGGCATCTTGGGTTCTTAACAGAGGGTAGACCAAATAACGTAATAGAGCTTCTTGAAAAAGTTTTAAACAATGAATATAGAATTGAAGAGAGAGCAATGTTATGTGGTTATATTTTAAGCTCTGATCCATTAAATAGTGAGCAAGGTCCAATGTTTGCATTAAATGACATCGTTATTAATAGGGGAACAAGTTATAAAATGATTCATATGACATTAAATGTGGATGATAAACCTGTTGCAGATTATATTGCAGATGGATTAATAATATCTACTCCCACAGGATCGACTGCCTATGCACTTTCTGCCGGTGGTGCTGTAATGGACCCTGAGATAAGAGGAATTGAAATCGTTCCTATTTGTGCTCATAGTCTTACAAACAGGCCCCATATAGTAGCAGATAGCAGAATAATTACTATTACATTTAACAGACTGCATGAAGGTACAATACTACAAATCGATGGACAGGAAACGTTTGAGATAAAACCTGGAGTAAAGATTAGAATTACAAGAGCAGCACACAGCGCAAAACTAATAAGATTGCTTGATGAAGAAAGTGATTTTTATTGGACTATTAGACAGAAATTTCACTGGGGGATCCTAGCAAAGCAATAAGGGCTTTACACCACAACAGTTTCTTTATCTCTACCATTTGATTGCATAGAAGATGAAAACTTTTTACTGCTAGATTTTGACATTAATTGTTTTTGACCATTTCTAACTGTAGACAATGCAGAGCTTAAGTCTTGATCCAAGCTTAATAATACTGTTTCAGCATAGTGATCTGCACCTAATCTTACTTCTTCCGCTTCTTCATATGCTTTCTTTCTCATTTCTTCTGCTTCTTTAAGTGCTTTCATTCTCATGTCTTCAGCTTCTTGCAAGATTGTTCTTTTTATTTGTTCTGCTTCCTGTTCAATCTTTTTTAAGATCTCAGAATCTTTCACCATTCTATCTACTTTGTATTGAGTGCTTTCAAGTAATTCATCTGCTTGTTTCTGAGCTTCTTTTAAAACCTTTTCTGCTTTAGATTGTGACTGGCTAAGTATTTCTTCTTTTTGATTTAATATCGATGTTGCTTCTTTAATTTCTTGTGGAAGCTTAGACATTACAAGCTCTAATTGATCATAAAATTTTTCAATGTTTACTAACTTATAAGATGACCATGGTATTGATGGAGATTCTTCTACAACTAGTCCTAAGCGATCAATTAATTTGTATATGCTCATGGTTTCTTATCCTCCTATTAATTACAACTGTAAGATTTAATTATTATACACTTGAATAAGTATGTCAAAAAGAGAATACTATATTATGAAATATTCCTAGTTTTTCCTTAATTCTTTAACTTGTTGGTATAGATATTTATAAACTGGTGCTGGTACAAATTCTTTTACATTACCACCCAATGCTGCTACTTCTTTAACCCGACTGGACCTAATAAAAGAAAATTTTGGATTGGTCATAATAAAAACTGTTTCTAAACCTTTTGAAAGAAAATAATTAATTTGAGACATTTCAAGCTCATATTCAAAATCAGATGGTGCCCTTAAGCCTCTCAGAATTACATTTGCACCCATAGATTTAGCATAATCAACTGTTAAACCACTAAAACTTTCCACACGTATATTTTTTATCCCTTTTAAAGATTGCTTTACTAACTTTAATCTATCGTTTAATGGTATAAAAGGGGTCTTGTCTTGATTAGCCAGAACTGCAATTATAAGTTCATCATAAAGCTTTATAACTCGTTTTATAACATCTACATGTCCATTGGTTATTGGGTCAAAGCTACCTGGATATAAAGCTCTCATAAACAATTAAGTTTACCATTTTAATAGCCTCCTGTTACAAAAAAAAGAAAAAGCCTGGTACTACATGTACTCAGGCTAATTTCTTCTTAAATCAAAAAGAATTAAATATTATGAAGGGGTATCGACAGGAAGCTCAGTGCTTACTATGTTATGTAACTTACCAAGCTCATCTCCAAGCATCTTTGCAAAAAACACAGATGAATTATTTAACTCACCAGTTAATTTACCTATTTGCTCTTT
>JAHFBD010000251.1 GCA_023250175.1 Candidatus Melainabacteria bacterium | reverse complement strand
TTATAAAAACAAAGGGTGCCAGTCTAAACAAAACTCTTACCGTAAGAAAAGTTTTCCAGGGTGTCGGGGTAGAAAGAGTATTCTTCCTTTACTCTCCGAAAATAGAAAAGATTGAAATACTTAGATCTGGAAAAACAAGACGCGCAAAGCTTTACTATATCCGTGAAAGGACTGGTAAATCTACAAAATTAAAAGAAATAATAATGTCTTCACAAGAAGTTAATGAGCTTCCTAAAGAAGAAATACCTGAAGAAGGTAAGCTTGTAGAAGTAAAATAATGCTCCACAAAAAAGTAATTTTATTACTAATAGTATTAATGATTGCTAGTATTCTATCTGTTAGAGCTAAAGATTCTAATCCAGGAATAAAAAAGGAGGGGAAAACAATTCATCAAGACAGCATAAAACAACCAGACGCAAAAATTGCCAGTGATATTGTAACAATTCAAACAGGAAAAGGTTCTATAAAAATTAAACTTTTCACAAAAGAAGCACCTATTACTACAAACAATTTTATAGATTTAGTAAAAAAAGGATTCTATAATGGAACAATATTTCATAGGGTTGTAGAAAACTTTGTTATCCAAGGAGGAGATCCATTAGGTGACGGTACTGGTAATTACACTGATCCTGAGACTGGAAAACCTCGATATCTTAAGTTAGAAACAAGTCCTGAATTAAAGTTTGATCGCCCTGGCAGAATAGGAATGGCAAGAGGTGGTGCTCCAAACAGTGCTAGTTGTCAATTCTTCATTGCACTAAGAGCATTGCCTTCATTAAACCCTGGTGGGGTAGATCCTTATGGTTATGCCGTTTTTGGACAAGTAACTGATGATACCTTTGACACCGTTAAAAAAATTGCACAAGAATCAAAACCCGAATATCCAGGAAGCGATAGACCTCGAGATCCTATAAAAATGGACCTTGTTAAGTTAGAATAATTATTATGCAAGAATTACTAATCAATATTAAAAATGCAAACAAATCACAAGAACTGTATAAAAAAGCTTGTGAGTTGATGCCCGGTGGTGTCAATTCACCTGTAAGATCTTTTAAAGCAGTAGAACTTGAACCATTGTTTATATCTAAAGCCAAAGGACAATACCTTTGGGATGTTGATCAAAACAAATATTTAGACTTTGTAGGCTCTTGGGGAGCACTAATTCATGGACATATTCCAGACAGCATACAGGAAGCTGTTCAAAATGCTCTTGCTAAAGGAACTAGTTTCGGAGCACCACATGAAGATGAAATAGAATTAGCACAAATTATAACTGAAAGCTTTCCGAGTATAAAGAAAATTAGATTAGTAAATTCTGGAACAGAAGCCATTATGACTGCAATAAGATTGTCCAGAGCCTATACAAAAAGAAATAAAATAATTAAATTTTCTGGCTGCTATCATGGACATGCTGATGTTGTACTTTCTATGAGCAGTTCTGGCATTTCAACATTAGGATTACCTGGTAGTGCTGGTATTACTAAAAATACAGTAAGTGAAACTATAACTCTTCCTTTTAATGACATCTCTACAACAGAAATAACACTAAGCAAATATCCAAAAGAAATAGCTGCAATATTAGTAGAGCCTGTTATTGGTAACTGTGGAGTAATCCCCCCATCCACAGCTTTCTTAAAAGCTCTCAAAGAGTTGGCGACAAAACATAAGTGTGTTCTTATATTTGATGAAGTCATTACTGGCTTTAGACTTGCAAAGGGTGGCGCACAAGCAATATATGACATAATGCCAGACTTAACAACCCTTGGAAAAATAATTGGTGGTGGGATGCCTATAGGAGCTGTTGGAGGGAAAAAAGAGATTATGGATCTTCTAGCCCCAATAGGCCCTGTATACCAAGCTGGAACTTTATCAGGAAATCCTATATCAGTAGCCTGTGGTCTGGCAACTATAAAACTACTTAAAGATGAAACCTATATTTATTTAGAAAATATGACAGAGCATCTCTGTAAAGAAATTAAAAAAATTAATGAAGAAAACAATATCAAAGCCCAAGTAAATAACATTGGCTCAATGTTTAGTATCTTTTTCACCGATACCAAAGTTTGCGATTACACAACTGCAAAGAAATCAAATACACAAAAGTTTGCAAAATTTTTCCAGAATATGCTTTCTCAAGGAATTTATCTAGCACCAAGTCAGTTCGAAGCTAATTTCATTTCAACAGCATTTAAAGAAGAGGATATAAACTACACTCTGGAAGCATATAAAAAATCTATTTTAGAAATTTAGTTGTAAATAGCAACAAATTTCAGATAACAAATCAAAGATACATAAAATTACTGGAACTAAATTAGCCTTACTCAGCGTCTTACTCTACTGTTTTAGTATAAGAAAGAAGTCAAACAAATAATTATGGAAGCAGAACTTTTTGAATTAATAACCAGATACTTGTCAAGTTTAAATTTAGATGGAGATACCTTAAGAGCTTATACAATAGATTTGCATAAGTTTGAAAGAGTACTTAACAACGCTCCAGTTATAAATATTACAAGAGACACAATAAAAGACTACTTAAATAATTTAACCTCTAAATATGGACAAAGAGTTTCTCTAGCAACTCAAAATAGACACTATGCCTCATTGCATAGATTCTTTCAATGGTGCGTACAAGAAAAATGCCTAAATGAAAATCCAATGGAAAGCTTACCTAGAAGAAGACCAAATAAAGACATGGGAGAATCAACACCTGGTTCAATAATAAGAGCACTTAAAAGAGAACAAGTTGAAAAGCTTTTAAGAAATGCCCAAACAAATAGAGAAAGGCTATTATTTACTCTCCTGTATACAAGTGGAATAAGAATAAGTGAAGCCTTAGATTTAAATATCCAAGACATTCACGACGGAACGATTCATATAAATCATGGAAAAGGAAACCAACCTCGACAAGCTTATCTCAGTAAACAAACCGAAAAACTATTAATCCAATGTGTGGAAGAACGCGGCAACCCAACCAGTGGCCCATTATTTATTACGGCACATGGACAAAGATTGTCATATGCAAGAGCTAGACAACTATTTATGGAGGCTGCAAGAAATATATTAAATGCTGATGGAACTCCTATAACTATTCACCAATTAAGACATACTTTCTGTACGGAAAGAGCAGGTCATATTGATTCTTTCGTACTACAAAGATTAGCTGGGCATAATGACATAAGAACTACTCTTAGAT
>JAHFBD010000063.1 GCA_023250175.1 Candidatus Melainabacteria bacterium | reverse complement strand
ATTCTTCTTTCCAATATACCAATGGATTGCTATAAACCTCTGAAGAAATATTTCTTATAGAAAACTCACTCTTGCTGTGCTCTTGTACTGATGTGGTATCTAAGCAAGGTGATACGAATAAAACATCTGGATTTATTTTCATAGGGGTTTTTGTTTCTACCTACCGCTCGTTTCGCACTAATGCTCAACTCGCTCTTCCCTGCATGGCGCTTTTTGGTGAATAAATCACACAAAAAGCTTATTTATGTTCTTATACATTAGAGCTAATCCGTAACTAGATTTTCTTAAATAAGATGAGGTCACTTCAAATGAGGATTGTTTAATTATCCAAAATTATAAAATTAAAATCAATGTAATACCCTTTTAATCTGGATTAAGAAAGCCATTAAAGCCTTAATGCTTCTATAATTCCCCTTGCTTTTAAGTGAATTTCTTCTAATTCACTTTGTGGATCTGAATCAGCAACAATACCACCACCAATATTAAATGTGATTTTATTTTCTTGAATAAAAAGTGTTCTAATTAAGATATTAAAGCTCATTGTGCCATCTGTTTTTATATAACCAAATGAACCTGTATATGCTCCTCGCCTTATCGGCTCTAATTTATCTATAATTTTCATTGCTGCAATTTTTGGTGCCCCTGTAATAGAACCACCGGGAAAGAGTGCTTCAAATATTTGTCTTAGTTTAATATTTGATTTAAGTTTTCCCTCTACAGTAGACACTATATGATTTAAATGTTCATAAGATTCAATCTCTAAAAGCTTTTTAGCCTGTACGCTACCATAGTCACAGATTTTTCCTAAATCATTTCTTTCCAAATCAACAATCATTATATTTTCAGCCATATTTTTAGAGTCAATGTCAAAAATATTTTTAGGGAAGGTGCCTTTTATAGGACGAGTACGAATATAAGACTGGGAAGATTGAATATAAATGAACTCTTCTGGTGAGCTGGATAAAATACTTACAAATGGTGTTTTTAAATAACCGCCATATGGGTTTGGTGAAACAGATCTCAGTCTTAGATAAAGCTCTAATTCGTTGGAATCATCTTTTAAAAAACCTAGTGAATATTCTCTGGTCAAATTAACCTGGTAAACATTTCCAGCTTTTATCTCTTCTTTTATAAGTCTTACTTTATTTATGTATTCTTCATCTGTCATATTTGAAATCAAGTCTGAGTGCTGAAGCTTAAAGTCTGAGATATTAGATATAAGTGGTTGACTGTTTGCTTTATCAAAATAAGCAAAAAAGAAATCTGGATACGATTTATAGTTCTGAATTGGGCTTTGAGAGAGATTATAAGCAAAGTAGCCTACAAAAATACCATTCTTATTATGCTTTTCTTCATTGAGCTTTTCTTCTAAAAAATCAAAACAGTTATTTTGTATAAAGCTTATTGCACCACTGTCGTTTTCATGGAGGGTTACTTCATTTAATGAACCATAAAAATAATACTTCGGATCTATGCCATACAATGACAAATTGCAGTACTCTTTTGGGCCACCTGAACTATCAATCCAAAAAGCAATTGGACTGGTTTTTAAACAGTTTATGCTTTCTTGTTTCTGTTCTTGCAGAACCATCGGTATTAATAACAATAGCAGGAGATATTTATACTAATATATACCGCACATTAAAAATTAAGCAATAGTTTTTCCATAAGATAAAATACTAAGCCTATTAAAAGAATACCAATAACACCATACTTACATTGATTTAAAACATTTTGTTTATCAACTAGATTCAATAGCTTATGAAACTCATCTGTAAAAAATAAATACATAGCAGTAAAAAGTAAAACAATTAAAAACGCAGTGGCTAACAGTGTGGCTGTTTTACTGTGTGCTTTATACTCATTAGTAATAAATATTGTAGGACTCCATGCAAAGTACCGTACAGTAACATATTCACCCTCTTTTGCTTTAGAAAAATCTTTTGGGTTAACTGGATAAAAATAACTATGAACTACATCTGCTCCTTGAAAACTAACTAATAGCAATAGATCTGCTAATGGAGTAAAGCTAAGCGATTGGCTTTTTCCTACAACCATCCCACGAGTTTCTACTCCATATGTTAAAACTAATGGTCTAAATAATGTTTTAGAAGAGGTTACAGAAAATAAGAAAGTAAAAATAATACAATAAAAAGCAAGTACTATGAGTTTTCTTGTAAACACAGTTTTTGCTGCATATGCTTTATTTTTCTCTGACAATATCAACTGAAACATCTCCTTGAAACCCTGCAAATGGTATATGGGGCTTCTGAACCTTAACTCTTACTTTTGCCACTGAGAAGTTCTTCAAAAGACTCTCTGCTATTTTTTCTCCCAATGTTTCAATCAGTGAGTATGAATTCTCTCCAATTTTTTGAATAGTTTTATATACATCAACATAGCTTACAGTATCGTTTATATCGTCAGTTTGTACTAATTTAGACGAATTAATATCAAGCGAAATGCTAATTAACAATTGCTGTCCCATTTTTCTTTCTTCTTTATGAATACCTATAGAACAATAACAAGGGATATTTTCTATATTAATAGTTGTAATCTTATTGTTTTGGTTCATTTTCTATTAATAATTGTAACTTAATACTCTAAATTTGCCTTCGAATGTTTGGACTGAATGACTTTAGACTTAAATGTAAATGTAGCAATGAAAATAGCTCCTACTATTGTAAATCCTCCTATAACAGTTCTAATTGTTGGGATTTCATTGACAAAGATACAAGCAAATATAATTGCATAAACGGGTTCTAATGATATAACAATACTTGCTAATTGTGCAGTTATGTTTGTAAGGCTTCTAATATATATAACCTGTGTTATTGCTGTAAACAATACCCCCAGTAATATTAGAAGAATTATATCGTTGAAGCTAATTACCGGCTTTAGATAAATTATAAATGGCATTAGAATCACTGCACAAGTAAGATTTTGATAAAAACAAATTATCAGACTAGAGTATTCTTGTATATTTTTTTTGTTTGCAATTATTAAAACAGCAAATGAAATGCCCGCAGCTAAACCCCAAAGAGCACCTTGTGTAAGGTTATTTGTAATTTCAAATTTTGGAATAACAAGCACTACTCCGAAAAGAGTAATAAAAGCAATTATAATGTCAAATGTTTTTATCTTTTCTCTAAAAAAATAAGGCTCAAGAAAGGTTACAAAAATAGGAAATGTTGAAAAAGTAAGTACACAAATTGCAACACTGGATATTTGAACTGATTGAAAAAAAGCTAACCAATGAAGTACATAAATAGAACCAATCAGAAATAAAAACAAATAATCCTTACCTAACCTTAGTTTAAATGATTCCTTAGAAAACAAAAGTATAATCCCTAGAGTAATAGCAGCAAATAAAGTTCGTCCAAAGACTATTACAACAGGAGAGATAGCTAAAAATTTTCCAAACAATGCAGCAAAACCAAAAAGAAAAGTAGCTATATGAATTTCAATCAAGCCTTTGACTTTATTATTCATTATGATTGTTTTTATCCTTCACTTACAGCATTTGATAATTCATTTTTATCATCTCTTTGTAAAGGGAAAAAATGTTTTAACTTCTCTCCAATACCTTCTACTCCAGCTACAATACCCTCTTTAATTTGATCCTTTTTAAAGGATTCAGTCATTTTATCTCTAATATCGCACCAAAAGTTATCCCCAACTTTCTCATGGATTCCAATGTCACCCAAAATAGCAAACTCTTTACTATCTAAAGCTATAAAAATTAAAACTCCATTTCTTTCCTTTGTTTTATGCATCTTAAGTTTCTGGAATCTTTTCTTACCTTCTGCAAAAGGATCTTTATTACATTTTGATTGTATATGTACTCTAATCTCACCACTTGTAAGCTTTTCTGCTTTTTGAATTGCCCTGACTATTTCTTTTTTTAATTCTTTATTGAGAAGCATTTTAGTTTATCCCTTTATCTGTTTCTACCTACCGCCGGTTTTTTCGCTGCACTCCCAAAGCCGGCTTTCCAAAGTGCTTCCAGTCTACCATTTATAATACCTTACAGATTTTACTGAATAAATCAGATAAAATCTTACCTTATAAGTCATTTACTTAGAGATATTACACTGGCTAGATAGTAGTTATCCATTAATTACCATCTTCCGCTTGCACCACCACCACCAAAGCTACCACCACCACCTGAAAATCCACCACCACTGAAACCTCCTCCAAAAAAGTTACTATCATTAAAGTACCCATTTTGGCCACCAGAAATTGTTTGCCCAAAAACAGATGAGAAAAAGATTTGGCGTAGAATTACTAAAATTATTACAATAACAAGTCCTACAATAACTCCAAGTGGAACTCCAAAAAATTGTATACATAAAAAAAGGCAAATCAAGTATGCAATAAGTGGGAATATTAAATAAAACATTAAAGCTAGAGATAAAACAAGCTTATTGGCTTCAAGCTCACCATCTTGATTCTGTACCTTACTTGATTTATACTCACCTTTTGTAGCATTAATGATTGCTGTTATACCATTAATAATTCCTTGATTATAATTTCCTTCTTTAAATGCAGGGACTATTTCATATCTAATAATTTGACTACATGTAATATCTGGAAGAGCTCCTTCAAGACCATACCCTACCTCAATTCTTACTTGTCTGTCATTTTTAAATACAAGAAGTATAACCCCATTGTCATTTTTTTTTGTACCAATTTTCCATTTTTGGGCAAGCTTTATTGAAAAGTCTTCCAGAGTCTGGCCTTCTAAACTATTAAAGGTAGCTATTACAAGCTGATTAGAGGTTTCTTCTTCAAACCTTAAGAGTATAGTCTCAAGATTTGCTTTTGTAGCTGAATCTAATATATTTGCATAGTCATTTACATGTCCAGTAGGCTTTTCAGGAATTGAAATAGCAAATACTGGAAGAACAAACATGCAACATGCCAAAAGCAAGGTTCTTAGTATTGTATTTAAAGGCATTAGCATAAAATTCAAGAAACTGATTCTAAGTTTAGAACATTACTTTAGGAGCTTCTGTAGCAGCTGGTTCTGATTTAAAATATTCTTTCTTTGCAAATCCAAACATTTGAGCAATAACATTTGTCGGAAATTGTCTTATTTGTATATTAAATACCTGAGCAATTTCATTATATCTGCCACGTTCTACCGAAATCCTATTTTCTGTTCCTTCAAGCTGTGATTGTAGCGATAGAAAATTTTCATTTGCTTTTAACTCTGGATATTTTTCTACGACGACAAGTAGTCTGCTTAATGCAGAACTCAACGCAGATTGGGATGCCTGAAAAGCCTGAAACTTTTGAGGATCATTTATTACATCAGGTGAAATAGCCCCTGTTGCTCTTGAGCGTGCTTCTGTAACAGAAACAAAAGTTTCTTTCTCATGTTTTGCATAGCCTTTTACAGTTTCTACAAGATTTGGTATAAGATCCAAACGTCTTTGGTATACAATTTCTACTTGTGACCATGATTGCTTAACTTGTTCATCTAATCTAACCAAGCCATTATATGAACCCATGAAATAAAATCCGATTAATAATACAAAACCCAGAATTGATAAAAGTATAATTGTTGTTTTTTTCATAAAATCCTTTAATCCCCCTATTGGATATATTTTATCAAGTCACAAGTATCATTTAATTTTTTCTAAAACTTAAATAATTCTAAAGATAAGTTTTACTGCAATATTTCATTGTTAACATTAACCTTTAATAAATTATGAATGTAGCATTAACTTCTTTTATAGACCCAAGGACTAAACAAGCACAAAAGCTTACAGAAAACATAGCTTCTGATAATGCTTTTAAATATGCGGTAAAAAATGGATTGAATCATATAACATTAGCACCTGGTAATACTAATGCTGTAACGGTAGTAAATAAAGATGGATCAAAAACCATAATTATTTCTAAGGACATAAGAACCACTCCTGATGTAAGACTTTTCTTTGAAGAAATTGCTCATGCTAATCAGTCACTTCCAAAAGAAGAATTCTCCCCACTAGAAAAATCAATAGCAAGAAGGTTATTTCTAGAAATATCAGCTAAATCAATAGCAAATGTTAAAGTTGGGGAAACAAAGTATGGGGCAGCACTTAAAGATATTGCCAGTAAAACAAAAGAGAAAGATTATGAAGGTGCTATTAATATAGCTATTGAGTTTTTAAAAAGCAAAGGGCATAGTAATATAGCCATTAACCAATTGCTTGAAAGAATTGTTTTAGATATTGAAGGCGCCGCTACTGATGGTTCTCAAACATACTTTAATAACAGCGATACTCCTCAAGGTTACCATACAAAAGATGATGTATCCAAATGGTTAGGATTTACCACATATAGCGATCCAGAGCAATTATGGACAAATGTTGCTAATGGCGTCTCGGCTAATTATAACGATGTAAAAATAGTACAAGCACCTAATGGAAAGTTTATAATAAAACCAAGTACAAAAGCAGCACTATCAATTGACTTTGCTGATGTTTTTGAAACAATGCCACGAGTTGATATGCTTATGAGAAGCTTAATACGAACTCTATACACAGATGTATTTGAAGTACCTGAAGGAAAATTATTTTTAAGTAATGATAAGGTTCCCTTTACAGCATCTGTTTATTTGCCAAATTTACATGAAGATTTAACTCTATACCAATCTGGCGAAGAAAGTCATAGAGTACCTTTATCAATAATTCATCTTGTTTTTGGACTTGAAGATCTTGCTCCTAATAATTACCTAAGAGCTGAAAGTGGTAAGCCCGCAATCATTGACTGCGATATGATAAAGTTTGACATTATTCAAACAGCAAATATCTCAAGAGCACAAACACTTATTGCTACAAACTATGCTCCTTTTATAATGTCTAATGGTGGAAATGATTTAAAACCATATTTGGTTGAGTATCAAAAAATAAAGGATTTAATTAATAATAATCCGGCTATATTAGAACAAGTTATGGATTCATGTGGACTAAAAGAGGATGAAAAAAGCACCTATTGGAATACTTTAAGAGAAGATATTGAGCTCTATGAAAAAAATATTTCTACCTATGTTGCTATAGCAAATGGTACTCTCCCAGAACATATGTTAAATAAAATTAGTTGGCATAGTAATCCTGAGCCAAGGATAAAAGAAGAAATTATTAATCCTTTGGTTATTAATTTAAACAATAAAGGGGATGAGGCATTAATCCAAATCGGAGATTGTGGCTACCTACATATACTTAAAGATAAAGCTGATATTACTTTGCAAACATATTTTGATGATGATATATCTCAAAAGACCATATCTAATGGAGTTTTTGTGCTTGGAAATGGGAGTGAAGGAAATACTGACTTTGTTATTGAAGAAAGTTCAATAGCCCCAAAACATTTACAGATTGAAGTAATTAGTGGAAAAAAGGTTAAATTAACAAGGTTAGATCCGGAATTTATAGTTCAATTATTGTCGTAATACACAACATTAATACTTATTTAATGAAATTGAACAATTATCACTTAGTCATGAATTGACTATCATTTTTTGTAGTTGTAGAATATAACATGTTAAACGGGATTAACTAAAAAATACAAATGATAACACTTACAACTATTACACCAAGACAAGAACAAATTCAATCAAGTCAAAAGTTTGCACCAGAATTATTTTTTGATAATGAAAAAAGAATTGTTACTATAGGATCAGATGAAAATAATGTTAATTTGACTAAAAATTCGAAAGTCAGTCTTGAAGGGCTAGTTATACGAATACTTAATTTAGGACATCCAGGAAGAACATTAAAAGTAGATTTAACAAATGTTGGTGGAATTGATAATCAAGGATTAAAAGCATTGGGTGACTTAGTTGGTAATCGAAGAGGTGTGTTAATTGAACTTATAAATGCCTCGAAACTCGTATCAAACTCTTTAAATAGATTACCTAGCTTAGCTAGAAGAGCTTCTTAATTGTACTAACAATATTACAAATAATTAGGTAGAGAATTTAAATTAGTTAACTCTAAATCTGGCTTAATAGCAGTAGTAATTTTCTCATTATTTCTATTTATCCAAATGGTGTTAAAGCTTTGTTCTTTAGCTGGAATAATATCATGCATATAACTTGCCGCTACATGTATAACTTCTTCTTTTGCAACATTAAATTGTTTAAGCATTTCTTGCCAATGTTTATAGGATGGCTTATATGATTTTACTTTTTCAGCAGTAATTATTCCATCAAAATTAATTCCTATTAGTTTAATTGATTCATTAATTATATCTTCATCAATGTTAGACAAAATCACTAATTTATATCCTTTGTTTTTCAATACAGATAATATTTGTCTTGTTTCATTAAATGGAGGCCATTTATATATTGAATTAACTAAAATATCTGTGTCTTCATCCAATATTTCAAATCCTTCTTCTTTAAAAAGTTTTTTCGTTGCTATTTTCAATACTTCTTTGTATTTTCTATATTGTTCTTGTTCTATTTCATACTCTACTTTTATGTATCTTTGTACTAATCCATTCATATTCAATTTAATGTTTTTATCATGCACATATTTTTGGAAAATAGCACAGATACTACCTTCCCAGTCAATCAGTGTTCCATAGCAGTCAAATGTTATATACCGTTTGTTTTTAAAGATCATCTAAATTCATTTCCCAATCAGCTGCTAATTCTGCCTCTTCTTCTTTTTGTACAAACGAGTTATATAAATCAATTATTTTATTTATTTCTCTTTGTGAGTTTTTCATCCAATCCTTTGACCATATTCTAACTGTTTTCCAGCCTCTATCTTCCAAGATTTCATGTCTCAATCTCTCTCTATCTCTTGCTGAAAATGTATTATAGTAAGTTCTTCCATCACATTCAATAGCAAATAAATATGAATCTGGATTTTTTGGATTAACAACTGCCATATCTAGCTTATAACCACTACATCCTATATGTGTACGTATCTCAAGTCCTTTTTCAGTAAGTCTTTTATAGACTTCTTCTTCAAACGGAGAATTAAATCTTTTCTTTTCTTTAGATCCTTCTATAGCAGTATTTTCAAATAAAACTTTTTTTCCTTCTTCTGCATAGCGTAAATATTTTAATAGTAATTGAGGACCTTTTTGTATTGTGTTTAAATTTATACTTCGCGGATTAAATGAATTAACTATAATTAAGTGTCTTTTTGCTCGTGTAATGGCTACATTTAAGCGTCTGTACCCCCCTTCTGAATTTAACGGACCAAAATTGCTAGTAAGTTTACCGCTATAATCGGGTCCATATCCTACTGAAATTATAATGTGATCCCTTTCATCTCCTTGAACAGTTTCCAGATTTTTCACAAAGAAACTTTCTTCATCCTTATCTTCTAATATTGATTCAAGCTCAGGTACATCTTTTAGTTTTTTAATTAAAGTATTTAAGATGGCATCTTCCTGAGCAGAGCTAAATGCAATTACTCCAAGGCTTAAATAAGATGGGTTGCTTTTGTCAGTTGAGTATTTTTTATAATGTTCTACAATAAGCTCTGCAACAGTATCCGCTTCTTTTTGATTTGTTCTTGTTTTTCCTCTGTCATATATTCCATCTTCTATTAAGATACGTTTTATTCCTAGTGGTCGGGATAGCTCATCATAATTATCTTTCTCCTTTGGATTTGGAAAGGTAATTAAGTTTAAATCTGGATAAATATTATGACTTGCAAATGCAAACAAGTCTTCACTCTTACTTCTGTAATGCCACTTTAATGGAATTTGTTCTATATTATAAGCTTTACTCAATACCTCATCTATAATACTTTCTTCAATTTCAATACTATCTTCATCCTGATCATTTTTTTCATCCTGAGCAATTGTTTGAAAAAAGTTAGTCGGGGGTAATTGACGTGGATCTCCAACTATTATGATTTGCTCTCCTCTGAATATGGCACCAATAGAATCAGCTGGTCTTACCTGAGAAGCTTCATCAAATATTACAACATCAAACAATGATGCATCTGGTGGGCAATACTGGCTTATTGTAAGAGGACTCATCATCCAACATGGCTTAAGATTAAAAAACAAATCTTTAGTTTCTTTAATTGCTTGTCTTATTGGGACTTTAGGTCTTTTTTGTTGTCCAAGTTTTTTAAGTAGTCTTGGCTCATCTTCAAACATTAGTTTTTCTTTTATTTGCTTTTTGACTACTTCCAGTATTCGTAATTGATTTAATTTCAAAACTTGTTTATCAAGTGCTTTAAAATCACTTTGCAATTTATCATGCTTCGCTCCAGAGAATCTTGTAAGTGATGGATACTTCTTTTCAGCATTAGCTAACAATAACTCAAATACTCTCTTTTCATAAATATAAACCAATTCATGAAATGATTTTTCTTTAACATGTCGTAAATCAAGTAAAAACTCCCCCAACCCAGAGCTTTCTGCTTCTTCCTTTATTTCTTTAAACTCAAGATATTTACTTAATAAAGAGGGATCAGACAATAAATCTTCTTCTAATTTATTGATCCACTTTAATATATCCTCTAAGCTTTTCTCCCCTAAATCAATTTCACCAAGCATATATTTAGGGGGGGGATTTTAAAGTA
>JAHFBD010000250.1 GCA_023250175.1 Candidatus Melainabacteria bacterium | reverse complement strand
TAGATTATTATTTATTGGGATATTAACTTTATTATTTAAGTCATAAAGTAGGATTTTACTCTCACCACTAGCTACTAATACATCTGTAACTTTTCCATTAACTGTAAATCTGCCAGCATAATCTATACTTGTAATCTTTTCTTTATTTATGTCTATCGTTTGAACAGGAGCATTAACATCTACTACATTCTGTATAGAAAGCAATCCTAAACCATCATAAGCTACAACAAAAGGACCAACTTTATCCCCTATTGTTTCTAGCACAGAAATATGTTTTGTGTCTCCAGGTAATCGGAAATTTATAATGCGGGAATTTTTATCAGCTACGGAAAATACAACATCTACACCTTTTTGATTCAAAGATACTACAGCTGCTGTCTGACCATTGATATTTACTAAATTAAGTTCAACACCTTGTCCTGATAAAGTAAGTAACGATTCTATGTCTCCATTATCAGGATTAATTACAAATAATTTTTCATCCTTCAATGCAACAAGCTTAATAACACCATTATTATTAATTAGCTTGAACGATTTTATTCCACTTACTCCATTAATTTTATCAAAGGATTCATTCAAATTTTCATCTACATTTTTACTATAAGTCAAAGAACGAATTCCATCTTCTGATGCTAAAAAAGCTATTGGATTAACATCATCTAATGAAATACCTGCAATTGCAGAAGGGATTGCAGTTAAAGGATTTCTAAATGCTGAACCAATTCTATTTACTAAAGTTCTGGGTATAGCATTAAATAAATCCAGTCCATAGATAGAACGTATTGTAAATAGTCCTTGTATATCTGTCCCATCAATTGAGCTTTGCAAATTCACTGGAACATAAAAAGGAAATATTGAGGCATTGGAAGAAAGTCTTAAATCATCGATAGATACACTATTGGGGGTTAATTTACTTGTTTTTGAAAAATCAATTCCACTTTGTGGCAACAAGTCTAAAACAGCTTTATCAAAAGGATTGCTTATAAACTCTGGAGTACCATTAATTTCAACAGGAAGAACAACAGACAAAATATCCTGAAATCCTGATGATGATATTGTAAAATTTAAATTTGTTTTACCAGGCTTAATTGCATTTATATTAAATTGTGTTGCAAGTGTACCAGTAACAGAAGAGATTCCCGTTCCACCAAGATCTGCAATTTGTGAATTTTCAATTGTTGCTGTAACAGAGGTTGTTTGTGGGATTGAGGTAAACTCAGTTACACCATCTTGGGAAAGAACTTTAATCTTTATTTTTTCCAAATTATTGTCTTTCTGTGTACTAAGTGAGATTCCAAAACCAGGTTCCGTAGCTAGAAATGGTTTTGCACTATCAGATATATTAACCTTAACTTTACAAGAAATAGAATCATTTGATTCATCCACAGGTGTAAAAGTTAGCCCGAATTCACCATTTACAGAAGCATCTTTTCTTGTAAGGCTAATAGTATCACCGGTCTGAAACAACGATGGACTAACTATTATAGAATCATGAGAAGTTTCTGCTTTTACTAAGAGCACCTGATTATTTGTAGATGTTATTTTCAGGTTTGCCATAAAATTGTTTGAGCTTGATAAATTAACAGTTTGTGGGTCTGCTTTTAATGCTGGTACTTTAGAAAACTGATTTAGTTGAATTAAATACTGACTAATATAACTTCCTTGGATAATAGCTTCTGGCGTTGTTGTAAGCTGTCTACCTTCTATTTTATTATTTGACTCAATCTGAAGAAACTCACTAACCTTAGAAGGGATTTTTCCTGCTCCACTTGAAAATCCACCAGTAACATATATGCCACAATTCACAAACTTATTTAAATCATTGCTTGCAAAAAAGCCTTGAGTTTTATTTCTTGGCATAACTAAAATAGCACTAGGAAAAATACGTCCAATTGATGATTCAAGAGATATTTTTTTTTCAACTTTTAAAGTACTACCGACAAATATCGAAATGCTTGGTTCATAAACTTCAATCGTAGTAACTGGAGTAGCAACCAATGTGCCAGCTCCCGTACCTGCTTTAATATTCAATCCTCCGATTACCGCAACATTTCCATTTGGCAATAATACTGCCTGATGTAAGAATCTTGGAACCTGCAGTTCTAAATTAGCACCACTATTTTTTTCTAATCCAATACTAAAAGTCTCATCAATCGGATTAAAAACTTGAACTATTCCTTTAGAAATTCCTCTGAACTCATCTTTTGTACGACTTGAAAAAAAATCAGTATTACCTCCTAATATTAAAACAAGCCCATTTGTTAAAAGCGTTGCACTATGACCACCCACTTTTTCTTTTAAGTCAGATACATTTTTTATAGTTAGATTGGATGTGTTTATTAATTCGACTTTTTCTGTAGCTGGTCCAAAACCAAACTCTGTCTGTTTTTGGTTTGTAAAACCACCAGAAATTAAAACATTACCACTTTGTAATGTGGTGGCTGCATGCAAAAGTCGTGATGTGCTTAAAACTATACCTGATGGCTGAACCGACATTAAAACAGGATCATAAACCTCAATACTATTTAAAGCTCCTAAATTAGTTTTACTAATACGTCCCTGTCCACCAACAATTAAAACTCTACCATCTGGGAGTAAATTTGCTGTATGAAAAATCCTTGCTTTTTTTAACTTTGCGTTGTTACTAGTCAGTAAAGTGGTGGTTGATTGTATCGTGCCAACTTTGATTTCAAGGATTTCTATAGTATTTTCTAACTGCGCATCCTTTGAAAATCCACCAACAATAAGGATTTGTTCAACTTGACCAGAAATCTTACCTATAGGTGCATTACTTATCCCAAGATAAGTAGCAGTATGCTGGCTTCTTGGGATTTTAAGAGCTGCTTTATGCAACTCATCAGGAGATTTAAGATACTCTGTTATACCTGTTTCGGGATTAAAAATTTCTATTGAGTTTATTGGCTCAGTAGAAATAGACTTGCTTCCACCAATTAAAACAACTCTACCATCAGAAAGCTTGGTAATAGTATTACCAGCCCTTGCCTGCTTCATAGCAGGAAGTAAAGAGTTTTTTAAATTTCCACTTGGAGAAGAGCGAAAACTAATTGTTTTTGTAATACTTGACCCACCGGCTCGAACTTCAATTGTCTTTTCTCCTGTTGATATTGCTTGTGGAAAAATAACTAATGAATTAACATTTCCATCCCGATATGATCGTGGCTGATCAACAAACTCTCCAACATT
>JAHFBD010000062.1:3692-10609 GCA_023250175.1 Candidatus Melainabacteria bacterium | reverse complement strand
TAAAGGCACACCAATTACACCAGTACTAGCTACTAAAACTTCATCCGGTAAAATGTTTAATAGTTTTGAGGCAATTAGTTGTGTCTTTTTTACTGCATTAATTCCTTCTTTACCAGTACAAGCATTTGCATTCCCAGAATTTATAACAATAGCCTTAATTTTTTTCTTTTTACCTAAAAGCTCCCTGTTTTCATCTACGCAAGCTGCCCGAACTTGATTTTTTGTAAAAACTCCTGCATATGTACAGGGAATAGAAGAATAAATCAAAGCTAAATCAGTTCTTTTTGTACGTTTAAAACCACAGGTACTAGCTGCAAACTGAAAACCTTGTTTTTTATGTTTTTTGGTCATTTATATTGTTTTTATTGTCAATTATCAAGTATTAATTGTCAATTATTAATTATAGTTCGTTACTACCTAGCTATAATATATAAGACCATAAATAAGCTTTTTGTGTGATTTATTCACCAAAAAGCGCCATGTTTAAGGAAGAGCGAGTTGAGCATTAGTGCGAAACGAGCGGTAGGTAAAAACTATAGTTCTTTACTATAGGTTAAACCTTTGTTGCTGAATCTTAAATAAATCGTCTATTATGTCATCATGCCTTATGATTTTAAACAAATAACCTCAAAACTAAATAACCTTTCTCAAAGAGAAAAAAATTTGGTTAGTGGATTACTTATCGTATTTTCTACAATACCATTCTTTCAGGTTACTATCCCTGCCTGGAATAACTACACTGAATCAAAATCAAAAATTTCCATGGACAAATCAAAATTAAGTAACTTAGAGCTAAACATCAGAAAACTAGAAAAGTTAAAAAAGGAAAATCAAATTATTGCAAAAAAAATCGAAGGTCAAAAATTATATTTAGCTAAATCATATGAACTTGATTTCCTTGCACAAGATTTAAAAAAGATTTGTGATGAAAGCTCAATAACATTAGAAAGCTTTACCCCTTCAAATGCAGAACCTATAAATATAATTCTCGATAAACAAGCTACATTAGAAATTGCTGGTCAAAATAATAATCGTAGAAAAGCAAGAGAAGCCATTGATAAGCTTAAAGAACAAAATTTTCCTGTGGATCTATATCGATTTCCTATTGAGGTTAAAGTATCCGGTAACTTTACAGATATCGTAGATTTATTTAAAAAACTAGAAAACTATGGGAGGGTTATATCTATTGAAAATATATCTATTGGTAAGGTACAAGCAAAACAAGCATTTCAAAATAGGCTATCTAAAGCTAAATCTAAAAAAGAAAAGAAAGATACGGGTAGCCTTCTTAGCACCTTTGATTTAATAGCCTATAGTCTTCCCTGGAAAGAAGAAACACTATCTTATAGCGAACTACAAAGAAGTACAGCAGGGTTACAAAGTAGTTTTACATATAAAAGAAAAAAAAGGTAATTTGTAATTAGCTGTTATAGGACTACTTATTACTCAAAATACGGTATAATATATTTTCTATCAATTCAAAATGAAAACATATTTAGCAAAAAAAGGTGAAGTGGAAAGAAGTTGGTGGCTAATAGATGCTCAAGGCCAACCATTAGGTAGATTAGCTACTGATGTTGCAACTTTATTAAGAGGCAAGCACAAGCCAGAATATACTCCAAACGTAGATGTCGGTGATTTTGTAATTATAATTAATGCAGAAAAAGTTATATTAACCGGAAAAAAAGAACTACAAAAAACCTATTATAGACATAGCGGGATACCCGGTGGATTTAAAACTGAAACAGCTAAGCAACTCAGAGAAAAACGTCCTGAAAGACTAATAGAAAAAGCAGTTCGTGGAATGTTACCACATACAACACTAGGTGAACAACAATCTACAAAGCTAAACGTTTACCAAGGTAGTACTCATAAACACACAGCACAAAAACCAAAAAAATGGGAATTGAGATCAGAGAAATTTAAAAAATAAAAGGAGAATTTGATTTGCCAAGAACAGTAACAAAACACGATAAAAGTATACAATTCATAGCAACGGGCAGAAGAAAAACAGCAATTGCAAGAGTTTTTTTAAGACCAGGAAAAGGTAAGTTTTTAATTAATGGCAAAGAACCTGTAGCTTATCTTGGAAATGTTTCAACCTATCTTAATTTAATAAAAAAACCTCTTCAAGCTACTCAAACAGAAGATAAATATGACATCATAGCAAAAGTACATGGTGGCGGACTTTCAGGTCAAGCCGATGCAATAAGATTAGGAATAGCAAGAGCATTAGTAACTGTTAACCTAAATAACAAAGCTACTTTAAAACCAGAAGGTTTATTAACCAGAGATCCAAGAAGTAAAGAACGTAAAAAATACGGACGTAAGAAAGCAAGAAAACGCTTCCAGTTCTCAAAGAGATAAGAACATTGGTGTGAAAATTAACTTTGACAACATTCAAGTATTAAAAAACGATTTAACCAGTGAATTACTAGAACACTACTCTGCTTCAGATCTATTATCTGTTGACTGTGAGATGATGGGATTAAACCCCTTCAGAGATAGACTTTGTCTAGTCCAAATGTGCGATAAAAGTGAAAAGGTTACTTTAGTAAAGATTGAACAAACTAAAAATTCTCCTAATTTAAAAAAGCTTTTTGAAAATAGTAACATAAAAAAAATCTTTCATTTTGCAAGAACTGATTTAGCATTTTTATATTATTGGCTTGATATTAACCTGGTAAATGTATTTTGTACAAAATCAGCAAGCAAGCTATGTCGTACTTATACAGATAAACACAGCTTAAAAGATTTGTTAAAAGAAACACTAAGTATCGATATTGATAAAAGCAACCAATCAACTGACTGGGGTGCACCAGAATTAACAAAAGATCAAATCAAATATGCTGCAAGTGATGTGCTTTTTCTTATACCTGCTTATCATAAACTTGTTAGTTTTTTAAAAAGAGAAAACCGACTAGAAATAGTAGAAGAGGTTAATAAATTTTTACCTATATTAGCAAGGTTAGATTTGTTAGGATATGTAGATTTCTTTGCACATTAAACAGGTATAAAAACAATGTTACGTAATGAGATCTATCGAATAATTGATGCAAATACAAATCGAGCTTCAGAAGCCCTTAGAATATTAGAGGAATGGACCAGATTTATAAAAGAAGATTCAGAAGTCTTACAAAAACTTAAAAATATTAGACACAAGATTAATAGTACCTTTACAAACATACAAAGTTTAGTTTTTAATAGAGAATCAATTAATGACATTGGAAGAAACACAGATAATCCATCAAAAAGAACTTGCTTGAGAGATGTTTTAATGGCTAACTGTAAAAGATTAGAAGAAGCTCTAAGAGTTTTATCTGAGTATAGTAAAGCAATAGGAATTGATGCAACGTATTTAGAAGATAGTCGCTATGAAATTTATACAATTGAGAAAGAATTACTGCAACATGAGAAACTAATAAGACTTAAAACTTCTTCTCTTTATTTAGTAACTAACAGAGATGGTTTTAACTCAGATGCAGATTTCTTTACCATAATTGAAAAAGCAATTGAAGGTGGTGTAGATATTATTCAACTGAGAGAAAAAAATGAAACCGAGAAAAGAATACTGGAAATTGCTGAAGGAATTAAAAGACTTATCGCTAATACAAATATTTTGTTTATCGTAAATGACAGGGTAGACATAGCATTAGCCTGTGATGCAGATGGTGTTCATTTAGGACAAGATGATTTACCTGTCCAGGAAGCAAGAAAAATAACACCTTATAGCTTTATAATTGGACTATCAACCCATTCAATAAAACAAGGGCAGAATAGTTTACTGTCCAGTGCTGATTATATTGGAGTTGGTCCTGTATTTGAGACCCCAACAAAACCAGACTATAATGCAGTAGGATTAGAATATGTAAAATGGGCCAATGATAACATAAAACAGCTTCCGTGGTTTGCTATTGGTGGTATCAATGAAATAAACATTAAAGATGTTATCAATACTGGAGCAAAAAAGGTAGCTCTTGTCAGAGCTATAATGAATTCTAAAAATCCTTATAAAGCAACAAAACAAATAAAAGAGTATTTAACAGAAAGTACTAAATTACATGCTCAAACTAAATAAAAAAAATCTATCTAGTTCAATAAAAAAATTATCAAGCGGTTCTGTCTTAGTTATCGGTGACATTATTCTCGATGAATTTGTAACAGGTTCCCCAGAACGCATTTCACGAGAAGCACCCGTCATTGTTTTAGAGCATATGTCCAGTGAGTTTGCACTAGGAGGAGCTTCTAATGCAGCTCATAATATAAGTTCTTACAAAGCAAAATGTTATCTTGTTGGTATTGTTGGAAATGATTTGTATTCAAAAGCTCTAGAAACAGAATGCATGAAAAATAAAATTCATCCTATACTTGAGTTTGATAAATCACGACCTACCACCGTTAAAACAAGACTTTTATCTACAGCGCATAAACATCCAACAAGCACAATAATCTTTAAACAGCAGCTATTACGACTAGATCGTCTGAGTAAAGAATTAATTAGTCCTAAGATAGAAGAGGCTATTATAAGAAAAGTTGAATCAACTATAGAAAAAGTAAATTGTGTACTAATTTCTGATTATGATCTTGGAGTCTGCACAAATAAACTTATAAAATCAATAATCCAAATCTCAAACGAAAACAATATACCCGTAATTGTAGATGCATCTCACAAATTTCAAAGATTTAAAAATGCATTTTTAATTACTCCAAATCAGCCAGATACTGAAACATCTGTTGGATTTCAAATACTTGATATGAATAGTTTAATAAAAGCTGGTAAAAAATTACTAAATATCTCCAAAGCAAAAAATATTTTAATTACTCGAGGTTCTGAAGGGATGGCATTATTTAAATCAACAAATCCAAACGAACCATTTATATTACCAGCCTTTAATGCAAGTGAGGTTTTTGATGTAACAGGAGCAGGAGATACTGTTGCAGGAACCATTGCATGCGGATTAAGTACAAAAGGTGAGCTCACAACTTCTTGCATTATTGGCAATCTGGCTGCAAGTATAGTAGTCCGGAAATATGGTACTGCAGTTACCGATATAAAAGAACTAGAGGAACATTTAAATTTAATTTTATGAAATTTCTATGTACAAAAGTAAGAAAAGACTGGTTAAGATCTCCTCTTAATGTTAATAAAGTACTAAAAGCAGGACTAATTATAAAAGACCCGTTTATCGGTATTGAAATTCTTGATAGTAAGCCAAATGCAGAACAATATAACCTAGTTAACAATGCTACTGAACAGTTGTTTGGACAAAATAAAAAAGCATTTCCTATAAGGTTATTAGATCTATGAGTGTACTAGTAATAGATAACTATGATAGTTTCACATATAACCTGGTTCAATATTTAGGTGAGCTCAAGCAAAATGTTTTAGTGTACAGGAATGATGAAATTGCTTTAGAAGAAATTAAAAAACTAAATCCATCTCATATTGTTATTTCTCCAGGACCAGGAAGACCCGATAATGCAGGAATAAGCAAAGAACTAATAAAAATTTTTGCAGGTACTATTCCTATTTTGGGAGTATGCCTGGGACACCAGTGCATTGGAGAAGTCTATGGTGGTAAAGTTACAAATGCCCCAGAACTAATGCATGGTAAAACATCAGAGATATTTCATGATAGAAAATCTGTTTTTACAAACATTAAAAATCCATTTATTGCTACAAGATATCACTCACTAGTTGTAGATTTAGAAAGCTTAATTGATACACCATTAAATGTAATTGCAAAAACAAAAGATAATATTGTAATGGCTTTAGAACATAAAGTACATAAGAGTTTAATTGGCATACAATTTCATCCGGAATCCATATTAACGGAATACGGACATGATTTATTAAATAATTTTTTAAAAATATCCTGTTATGTAAAGAATATTTCTTAAATAAAAGTGTCAAAATTAAATTTAGTTTTATGTTAATAACGGTTTATTTATTGAGGGGGGAGAGTATATGAATTTGTTTAGTTGGTTTAATAAAAAGGATTCTATTGTATTGGTCATTATAATGTTTCTTCTGGGCTTGTTAAATTTTTCATATATTTCTACCTCATCAGCACAAACCGCTCCTTCAGGCTCTTCTAGCGGTTCAACAAATACAATAAGTTCTTCTGGTTCTGTTACTCCAACGACAACCAGTTCTTCTGGCACTGTTGCTCCAGCTATAACGAGTTCTTCTGGTTCTGTCATCTCTACAACTACCAGTTCTTCTGGTACTATTGCTCCAGTTACAACGAGTTCTTCTGGTTCTGTCATCTCTACAACCACCAGTTCTTCTGGCACTGTTGCTCCAGTTACAACGAGTTCTTCTGGTTCGACCACTACTACTACTGAAATTAGCTCCTCTTCTTCTGGCGCACCTACCCATACTACTGAAATCAGCTCCTCTTCTGGTTCTACTTCCACTACAGCTATACCTTCAGCACCTCCAATAGTACCTAGTACTGGTATAGGTGGTGCAGCTTCAGCTCACACCTCAGTAATTACAAGGGAAGATATTGAGTTTGTGAGAAATAATCCAGATACTTTATTTGCCTTTGGAATTACAATAAATCCAAATTATAGAGTGGAACAAACCGATATCGATATTGCCAGAAATAACATAAATAGTGCTTTTGCTGGGGGAGTTACGTTAAACCCAGGATATCCTGTTCATCAAGAAGATATAGATATTGCCAGAAATAATATTGATTCTGCATTTGCAGAATCAATAACACAAAACCATGACTATGCTGTAGAAGATACTGATAAAGAACTTGCAAGAAACAATCTAAATTCTAAATTTGCAGGTTCAATAGTTCAAAATCCTAACTACACCACTGATGATAAAGATTTTGAGCTTGCATTTAATAATCCAGATTCTTTGTTTGCTTATGGTATAGCTATTAATGAAAATTTTATAC
>JAHFBD010000062.1:0-3682 GCA_023250175.1 Candidatus Melainabacteria bacterium | reverse complement strand
CCAGAATCAAACTTTGCTCTTGGTGTTACGGTAAATTCCAATTATCCTATTGACTCTTCAGATAGGAAGATTGCTCGTTCTAACCCAGAATCAAATTTTGCTCTTGGGCTAACTGCAAATCCAAACTATGAAGTTAAAAAATCTGATTTGAGATTTGCACGACGCTCTGAAGACACTGCCTTTGCAGAAGGACTTACAAAAAATCCAAATTATCCAATTGATGAAATTGATAAACAAACCGCAAGAAATAATCCAGACAGCCGATTTGCAGTAGGATTAACAGCAAATCCCTATTATCCAGTAGACGATACTGACAGAGAGTTTGCAAGAAAAAATCCAAATACTGCTTTTGCCTATGGAATTACGCTAACTCTGGAAGAAGGATTAGACCTTAATGACATTAAATTTGCAAGAGAAAATCCAAGCTCTGCATTAGCCTATGGAATTACTATTAATCCAAAGTATGTAATAGAACAAACAGATATTGATATTGCAAGAAATAATCTGGATTCATTTTTTGCCAGTGGACTTGTTTTAAATCCCGGATATCCCATCACTTCTGAGGATCGGGATATTGCACAAAAGAATCCTGATACTGCTTTTGCAGAATCGCTTGCAGCAAACCTTTATTACTCTATAGAAGATAGCGATAGAGATGTTGCTAGAAACAATCCAGATTCTAAGTTTGCTGGCTCAATTGCACAAAATGTAAACTATATACCAGAAGATAAGGATTTCGAGGTTGCTTTTAACAATCCAAATACAGCTTTTGCTTATGGTATTGCAATTAATGCAAACTTTGTCCCTGATGATGATACTCTTAATTTTGTAAGAGACAATCCAGATACTGCACTTGCTTTAGGGGTTTCTTTTAATCCAAGTTTTGAATTTGATGAGGAAGAAGATAAAGATATTGCACAAGAAAATCCAGATTCACAATATGCTCTTGGAATAACTTTAAATGGAAATTATCCTATTGATTCATCGGATAGAAAGATTGCACGTTCTAACCCAGACTCTTATTTTGCTCTTGGACTAACTGCAAATCCAAACTATTCAGTAAAAAAATCAGATATTAGATTTGCAAGAAGTCATGTTGATACTGCATTTGCTGAAGGTATTACTCAAAATCCAGATTATCCAATTGAAGAACATGATAAGCAAATTGCAAGAGATAATCCAGATAGTCAATTCGCTTATGGAATTACATCAAATCCATATTATCCTGTAGATGATACGGATAAGCAATTTGCAAGAGAAAATCCAAACACACAATTTGCTGGTAATATTGGAGCAAATGCTGGATTTTAAATCAGTTCATAATTTCTGGAATACCTTATGTATGTAATCGGATTAAATTCTGGTACTTCGTTTGATGGAATTGATGTTGCTTTAGTTCAATTCTACAAAGGCAAATCAATTCCGATATTTGTAGATGGTCTTATATATAAGTATCCCACTAAAATTAAAAAACAAATTAGAGATCTAATAACGAATACGAAAGATATTCAATTCAACACTCTAAGACAAAAAGAGATTGCACAATTCAATTTTTTATTGGGTGAGATATTTGCTAAAGCAGCAATAAAAATAATAAAGAAAAATAAATTAAGCTCAAAGGATATTTTATTAATTGCATCTCATGGGCAAACAATTTATCACCACCCAGAAATAGAAAACATTTCTGGTCATAAGATAAAATCAACTCTACAGATAGGAGAAAGCTCTGTCATTGCTCAAAGAACAGGAATAAAAATAATTTCTAACTTTCGGGAAGCCGATATAGCCGTTAATGGACAAGGTGCACCTCTTATGCCTTATTTAGACTATATTATTTTCAATAAATCAAAAGACATAAAAGCTACCTTAAACATTGGAGGTATTTCAAATATAACTATAGTAGGAAACGGAATAACACCTATAGCTTTTGATATAGGACCAGGCAATGCACTAATAGATTTAATTACAAGGCAATATTTTAACATCGATTATGATAAAGATGGGAGACTTGGAAGCAAAGGACAAATTTGTTTAGAAGACCTGCAAACTGCTTTAAAAGACCCTTACTTCCATAAAAAACCTCCCAAAAGCACTGGTAAAGAATATTTCAATGTTAATTTCATAGAAAAATATTTTCTAAGATCAAAAACAAAGGAAAACAAAATCACAACCATTACATACTTTACAGCAAAAGTAATTCAGCAGGCATTTAAAGATTTTATTTTTTCAAAGTATAAAATAAATGAAATTATAATATCTGGTGGAGGCATTAAAAATAAAACATTAGTTAACCATTTAACAAATTTATTTCCAAACATATCATTAACAACATCAGACAAATACGGACTGCCAGCAAAATACAAAGAAGCTATGTTATTTGCACTCCTTGGATATACTTGTTACCTCAAAATACCAAACAATCTTCCATCATGTACAGGAGCTACTAAAAAAGTAATTCTCGGAAAAATAACAAACGTCTAATCTTTGATAGTTAGCCCTAATGGTTTTGGATAAAATTCTTTCAAATTACTAAATCTTCTTTCAAGATTTACTCCTTGAAAATTAAATTCAGAATGTTTCTCTTTTAGCTGAGTATCTAATTTTTGAATACTAACTTCTTTTCCTTTATGTCCACCCAATTCCCTAAATGCTCTAATTATGTGAAAGTCATCATTTGTTAACCCAAGCTTCCATTGTAAGCGAAGAGCTAGTTCTTTCTCATAAACTTCATGAGCTTTTAATACTGGTGACTGTAAAAGATCATTTATAAATGGTTCATAAGTAAAATGAGAAAATTGAATCTTTTCTTCATATGCATTTATAATTGCATTGTCAATTTCATTAAGATTACCACTTGTAACATCAGTTAAAAATTTCCCATCAATAAAAGCATCATCACCAGAGAATGTTTTATTTAATTCTAAAGCTATATTCAAGACATCACTCTTAGTTAAAGCTTGATATTTATCTCCAAGGGTTCTATTCACTTTTTTATGTAATGCAGATAAATCAACAAGTTCATGCTGTGCACGTGTTTGAATATATGATAGAACAAAGGCTAAAAGGGGTTTCTTAGATTCTACAACTTCATTCCCAAACAACTCTAATGCATCTTTCTGAAAAGCTTCTTCTACAGGTATAGGAAATAAACCATCCAAATAGCCTAAGAAAAAATCTTTTAAATCTACATCACAATTTTCAACAGATGACTGCAATTGCGATATTAATTCTTCTCTTAATATTACTTTTTCTACGTTAGAAATTATTGGTTCATCCTCTACAACGCTCGGAGTTTCCACTTGTAGATTAAGGTTTGCTTGTGGTGCTGCAACAGCTTTTATTTCTTGCCGTGCTTGAACTAATACTCTAGAATGGCTGGCTACAGATGGTTCCAATGATTTTTGTTTTTTTGATTGTCTAAGCTTTTCAAGTTCTTTTTTTACCAACTCAACCCAACTATTAAAGCTTTGACCATTATAGTTATCTGTTTTAAAAAAAGAATATAGTGACCGGAAGTCTGGCATTGAGTGTACATTATCACTTAAAAAACTGCTAACTTGACCTGCTGCAAAACTTGTAAGATTTTTTTCAATATCTTGAAATTTAATAAATGCATTAAATATAACTTCTGTCTCAGGCTTAACATCAAGTTCTTTTCTTATATCTCTTGCTCTATCTTTAA
>JAHFBD010000249.1 GCA_023250175.1 Candidatus Melainabacteria bacterium | reverse complement strand
ATAAATAAGCTTTTTGTGTGATTTATTCACCAAAAAGCGCCATGTACAAGGAAGAGCGAGTTGAGCATTAGTGTGAAACGAGCGATAGGTAGAAACCTTTTGTAATATGTATTATTCTGAAGGGGGTATTTTCCCAAGTTTGTTATATAAATAACATGCTCCTATAAGCAAAACAATAAAGGCTCCAAGCCATACGGTTAAAAAATATTTATCTGGCTCCATTATTCTTTTCTTTCCTTATCCAGCAAATAGCTTCCTCTTATAATAAATACTATACCAGCAAATGCTAATACTATACTGATTAGGGCATAAAAAATAATATAGGTTTTACACTCATCAAGCAAGGTTATGGGCTCAAAGAAAAATCTTCTCCCTCTATTTTTCTTAATATAGCTTTAACTCTTTTTATCCGTTTCATATTAATTTAATCATTCCTTTATCAACTTCTTTTTTAACCCTCCTTTATATTATCAGAGCAAATTTTTCAGCTCTAATAAAAATAATTTATTGAAAAAATATATGACTGTTGGAACAATAGCAACACAAGTAGTGGAACAAGCCGGACCCAAATTAATTGGTCTTATTCATACAGCATTTGGCACTGCATTAAATCTTAAAAAGCTTCCCGTTGGAGAAGTAATTGAAGAAGCTGTTAAAGCAACAACAGGAACTGTAGCAGATAAGGGGATTTCTCAAGGACTGTTTGATGCTCGTAGGTTATTGACAGACTTAAAAAATATAGTTGTTAGTCCTGAATTAGCAAGTGATAAATCTGATTGTTTAAAAAAAATCATTGAACATATAGAACAAAATACATTTAAAATAGGTGAGGAAAGTGGTTTTGCAATTAGTGAAGGAAATAAAAGTGAATTAGAAGCTATATTACAACAGCTCACAGGCTCTTCACAATCTCAGGTACAACCGCAAGGCTCTGTTTCATCTACCAGCACAAATTCTGTGGATATAGAAGCTGAAGTCCAAAAAAGAGTTCAAGAAAAAGTAAAAGAAATTGAAGCTTCACGTCATACTTCTCATGAACATCTTGAACCTGTTGACAAAATAATTGCAGGAGTTGGAGGTATTGTTACTGGTGAATTTAGAAATATGAACTCGGAAGTTGGCTGGTTAATGAAGGCATTTTGTAAATGGAAAGGAATAACCTTAAATGAAGAATTGGTCAGCAGCTATTTAAGAAGCTTTGCTGATGATAAGTTTAAAAGTAACCTAGAAAAATATATTAAAGGAACAGTTAGCGGACATAATGATCCTCTTTCTTTATGTGAGGGATTAAATGAGAATGATAAGTTTACATTACCTTGGGTTGGAACATTGATTAATATTGGTGGTAGTACACCTTCGTGGGTCTTTGATGGTATGGCATTATTAGGAACTGCAATAGATTATGGGGCTGAATTATTACATAATGTACCATTTTTAGGGCGGATTTTAAGACTACCAATGGGGAGAAAACTTTTAACGGGTGTAGGACAATTTGCCGGGAGGTTTGCAAAAGATATTGAACTTGTCGGTAAAGGAGCTACTGAGTTAAAAGCAAAATTAGTAGAAGAAGCTAGTCAAGGTGCAGCTGCAACTATAAAACCAGCTGTTGTCCCAACATAAGGAAAATATTATGAATATTAAAATAATGCTTTTAGATCTTTTTTCAAAATATCAACATTTGTTTTTAATAATATAATCTCTCGTAAATCCGTATATCAATAGTAGTTAATGTAAAGTTAGAGTTAATTGTTTTATAATAAAAACAATTAATTTAAATCTTTAAACAACTATGGGTATTCCTTTACTACCAACACAATATGAAGAGAGCACTACACCTCAAAATATTGTTCAGCTTAAGCTTATAATTCCTAATAACAATATAGCTACTCCTGAGGTTGAGTCAGATTTAAATGAATTACTTGCTAATTTCTTAAAAGGGGGAATAGCTTTTGAAAATATTTACAGAGCTAGAGAACTACATAAAGAGTTGGCAAGTAAAATATCAAAGTTTGGTGGATTAGAAAGACTAGGTGATATTCATGAGTCTAAACAGTTTTCAGATTTATTAAACACCATAGATAAAATCACAAAAGTTAATGATAACTCAATCAATAAACCAATCAGTGCTAATAATGCTGAAGTTCTTGCAAAATTAATACTAAAGCTTGAAGCACTTGAAGAGCAGGCGCTTGCAGTAAAACAAGAAAAAGCAAAAGTCTCAAGTAATTTAGATTTGGTTTTAAATGGTATAACAGACAGAATTATAATGATTTTAATTAATGAAGCAATGGCAAGAGGTAGTTATATAAATTTAGCTATTTCAATAGCACGATTAAATCCTATATGGGATGTTCCAGATGAGTATGATTTAACTCAATACCTGAAAAAGCAAGTTCTTACGGAAGATTTTAGAAACTGTTTAAAAGAAAGTGTAAAAGGTAATAAAGTTAGAACTGATAAATTAAATCCTCTTCAACAAAAGTTTTTTAGTTTAGCCAATTATATTATTAGACTTTTATGTATCATGCCTGAGTTTTTAATTAAATGGCTTCCTAGAACTGGAAAGGTTACAAAACTTTGTGTAAACATAGTGCATCAAACACCAGTTGTAGGTCCGTTAATTACCTCATTTATTGGTCCTATTGATGAAATCATTAATATGGTTAGAGTTTATGGTGATCAGATAAAGTACATAAGGAAAACAGCTAAAGAATCAAGGGAGCAACATAAAAAATAATTTACTCCCCAGGTACAACAACGTTTCTAATTCTAATAGATGGTCCACCTACTCCGACAGGAAGTCCACCTTGTCCACCCTTACCACATCCTCCAGATTCATCCCAATACATATCATTTGCAATTCCATCTATATCTTTAAGTGTCTGAAAAACATTTCCAGTTAAGCTAACATCTTTTAAAGGCTCTGCTAATTTTCCATTTCTTATCATCCTTGCTTCACCACTAGCAAAAGTAAACATCTCACCATTTGTCTGTCCACCAAGCCAGTTCCCTGCCCATATACCAAGCTTCACATCAGATATAAGATCTTCTACAGAATTTTTCTGTGGCTCAATCCAGGTATTTGTCATTCTTACTATTGGTGGATATCGATAATCTAGACAGCGGGCATTACCAGTAGGTTTTTCATTTAACTTACCAGCAGTTTCTCTGCTATGTAATCTGCCCACCAATATGCCATCTTTTACTAAATAAGTATTT
>JAHFBD010000248.1 GCA_023250175.1 Candidatus Melainabacteria bacterium | reverse complement strand
CCTCTGGCTGAACCGGTTACTAATGCAACTTTGTCTTTTAACATACAAGAATATAATAGCTTATATGTTTCTACCTACCGCTCGTTTCGCACTAATGCTCAACTCGCTTTTCAGTTCCGACGCTTTTTGGTGAATAAATCACACAAAAAGCTTATTTATGGTCTTAATTATAGCTAGGCAGTAATGCTTATATGTTAATAAATGCTCCGAGTTTCCTGATTTTCTCTTGTCTATCTCTTTTTATCTCATTTTTAGATAGCTTTTGTAAATCCTTTAAATGATTTTTTATTGACAATAACAAATGTTTACTCGTTATTACTGGATCATAATGAGCTCCACCTTCCACTTCAGGAATAATCTCATCTATAACCCCTAATGTTAATAAATCCTGTGCTGTTATTTTTAATGCTGCTGCTGCTTCTGCAGACTTGTCACGAGTTCTCCATAAAATTGCTGCACACCCCTCTGCGGAAATCACAGAATAGACAGAGTTTTCAAGCATCAATACTCTATTTGCAACACCAACTGCAAGCGCACCACCAGACCCACCCTCACCAGTAACAACTGCAATTACTGGAACTGTTAGTCCAGCAAGCTCTCTTAGATTCATTGCTATTGCCTGACTTTGATTATGAGCCTCAGCTTCTAAACCCGGATAGGCTCCTGGAGTATCAATGAATGTAATTACCGGAAAGTTAAATTTTTCTGCGTGATAGAAAAGTTTTAAAGCTTTTCTATATCCCTCTGGAGATGGCATTCCAAAATTTCTTTCTTGGTTTTCTTTTATATTTCTACCTTTTTGAGTACCAATAGCCATAACTGTTTGCCCATCAATTTCAATTAATCCGCCAACAATTGCGCCATCATCCTTACCGGTTCTATCTCCATGCAGCTCAATCCAGGTAGAACCAATTGCTTGAATATAATCAAGAGCATATGGTCTTTGAGGATGTCGTGCTATTTTAACTTTTTCAATGGGAGAAAGATTTTTATAGATTTGGCTTTTAACCTTTTCATATTGTTTTTTTAAGTCATCAACAATTTTTTTATTGCCATTATGTAGTGTTTTTTCTTCAAGCTCATTAATTTGTTTGGATAGAGCAATTAAAGGTTTTTCAAAATCTAATGGGGCAATATCTCTCTTGGTTTTTATGTTTTTTTTCTCTGTACTTGTACTCATATATATACTCTCTCTTTTTTATTTTATATTCTTGCTAGAAGAGGAACTTCATGAAATGCTCCCTTACCATTACTTATATACTCTTCTTTCTTTTCATTTTGCTTATGTAATCTAACTAGTTCAGCCATCATCTGCTTTAAATCCTGTCTTGGTGTAATTAAATCAATTTGTCCATTTTCTAATAAATACTCAGCTGTTTGAAAGTCTTTAGGCAGCTTTTGTCTGATTGTCTCTTCAATAACACGACGTCCAGCAAAGCCTATCCTTGCTTGTGGTTCAGCAACAATTATATCTCCAAGCATTGCAAAACTTGCAGTAACTCCACCAAACGTTGGTTCCGTAAGTAAGGAAATATAAAGTAACTTGGCTTCATGAAGCAATTTCAAGGCACTAGCAGTTTTTGCCATTTGCATTAAGCTTAATATGCCCTCATGCATCCTTGCTCCACCTGAGCTAGAAATAAGAATTACTGGAAGCCTCTTTTCAATAGCACCTTCTATTAACCTTGTAATTTTTTCTCCGACGACAGAGCCCATACTGCCACCAATATATTGAAATTCCATAACACCTATTGCTACTGGCTGATTATTTATATTTCCATAGCCTGTAATAATTGCTTCTTTTACACCCGATGTTTTTTCTGCATCTTTTAAGCGATCTTTATAAGGCTTTAAATCAACAAAATTTAGTGGGTCAGCAGGTAATACATTTTCATCAACTTCAATAAAACTTCCATAATCAAGCAATTGCTCAATTCTTTCTTGTGCAGTTAGCCTATGATGATATCCACAACTTTTACAAACACTAAGATTTTTCTTAAGTTCACTGGTATATAAAAGCTCTTTACAACTTTGGCATTTAGTCCATAAGGCACATAAAACATCATCACATATAGGAGGTGGGGTTTTAATATCATGACCATTCCCATTTAATGCAACTTGATTTTGTAACTTCTCGGCCTTTTTTAATTGTCTATCCTTGAAAAAATCTTTTAATCCCATTTTTCTTGGTTCCTCATTTGTTTTTTACTTATTCAATCGTTATATTTTAGTCCTTTTAATGTCTTGCTTAATTTATAAGATCCAAACTTTGTTATCATTTGGATAATATCCTCTATACATAAGGGATTATACAATCTGAGAATTAACATAAAAATGAAAAAAAAATTAATTCTCAGATTCGAGATTGATATCAGTGTCATAGGTTAAAGAGGGCAAGAATAAAAATGAGAACAAATGAATTAAAATTTGCATTTATTGCTGATGACATAAGAAATCTAAATGAATTTGGTATTTTTCACAATACAACATTTGGCTTAATGTTAACTGCTTGTGAGATTGGTGCAAGGGTTTTCTTAACAGAATCAAATAATTTAAAAATTGTTAATAATAAAGTTATTGCAAAGTTTGATGAAGTTTCCTTAAAACAAATACTTGGTAACCACATTTATATAAAGGATTCAAAAGAACATTCTCTTGACTCAATGAATATTATTTTTGCGAGAAAAGATCCTCCCATAGATAGTAGTTTTGTTTCATATATGCACATGCTATCTTTTGTACCGCATATAAGGACTTCCAATGACTCTAATAAAAATACACTCATTGTTAATAGTCCAGAGGGAATATTAGGATCAAATGAAAAGCTCTATGTTTTTAATCTACCTCAATATCTTCCAGCCACACTAATAACTTCTAACAAAGAAGAAATAATATCTTTTTTAAAGACACATAAAGAAGCCGTAATAAAACCAATCTTTAATAAAGGGGGGGACGGGGTATTTTATTTAAATGTAAATGATTTAAATATAAATCCAATTATTGAACTCTCTTTAACAACATATAAAACTATTATTATCCAAAAATATTTACCAGAGATTATTAATGGAGACAAGAGAATAATTCTCTTAAACGGAGAACCTCTTGGTGGAATAATAAGAGTACCAAAAGAAGGAGAATTTAGAGCACACATTAGTCGTGGTGCAAGCTTCAAGCCTCTTACACTTTCTAAAAGAGACATTGAAATCTGTGAATCTCTAAAACCCTT
>JAHFBD010000247.1 GCA_023250175.1 Candidatus Melainabacteria bacterium | reverse complement strand
TACATCACTTGAGATTTTATATAGAGATTTGAGATATGAATATGCAAAAGTTCATGGAGAAGATGAAGCTAAGATATTAGATAAAGCATTTGAATTTTCTAAAAAAGGATATAACGGTTTAACTCGTGTCGATGGCCCAAAACCATATCTTTTTCATCCACTGGAGATTGCTTATAACTTGTTTGTAATTGCAGGCATTCATGATAAAGCAGCTGTTAAAGCAGCTCTTTTTCATGATCTTGTAGAAGATACAAAAATCACCTTGGATGAAATAAAACAAAAATTTGGTGAGGATGTAGCAATCATAGTAAATGATTTAACAGAGAAAAAAGAATATTTGAATAATGCACATTTAACTTACACTGCTTCAGATGGAAAAACATATAATGATAGCTTTGCAATGAAATTAGAACATCTGGATAGAGTAGAAAAAAGTAATAATCGATTATCCATAATAATTAAAGTACTAGACAGGTACAATAATTTACGAACAGACTGGTCTCCAAAATCTCCAAAAGTCTGGACTATGCGTGTTCCTGAAGTTCAACGATGGTTTAAGTTTATTGAAAACCCTTTAATACCAAAGGATTTAAGAAGCGATATATTACCTTTCTTAGAATGTGAGCTACAAAAAGCAGAGAATTATAAAGCTCTCAGGGCTTTGGATGAGACACAACAATAATAATTTAACTTAGAAATTAAATAATTATAAATATGTTGGAACCTGCTTATTTTGCTAATTTATCCTCATTTTTTATTTTTAGATTAAATTGATTTAATGCATGTTTGTCTTGTATTTGTTAATCTAAACCCAGGAGAATTTAAATGTCAAATACAGTTTATAAAATAGTGCTTCCAAAAGGTTACCAATTCAAGTCTCCAGTTACTGGAGTAGCTTCAGAAATCAGAGCTCTGTTATCAGCAATACATAGAACAAATCCAAAGGTTGATTTTAAACAGCTTGCTGAAGAGGTTTCACCAACCACTCCAGATTCTTCTGTAAGATATTATTTGTCAACTAAAATAAAAGGTGGTCTTAAAGGTGGGGACGATCCGATTGCTTTCCAAAAACGTGATTTATCTTTCCTCTTAAATGTTACTAGAACTGGTCAGCCTAGAGAAGAAGCTATGAGGGCAGCACTAGTTGATATGATATCAGTTTCACAAGCAGTTCAAGTTGATGAAACTTTTGTCTTTGATTTGATTAAAGGTATTTTTGATAAAGCGCATGAAGGAGGTAGTGCTTCAGGTGCAATTGAACTTGCAGATTATGATTTATCTGCTTTTTATACACCCAAAGTAGTTAGTATGGTTTTTGATAAGATAACAAATCCAAGAAGTAATGCAGAAGCATGGCAAGTAGAATCAGTATTATGGCAAATTGTAACTCTTGCTGATAAAAACACAATTAACCCAGAGACTTTAGTTGAATATGCTGAAAGACGTTTAAGCTCTCCAATTACTTCTGACAGTGAAGATAGAGACTCTAGCATAAAGAGCATATTATATATCTTTGAAAGAGCACTTTCTAACAAGGACTTAGAACTTACAAGTAGTCCTATTTTTGCAAAAGCTGTTAAGCATTATGTTGATTTAGCTAAAAGTGAGGGTGTTTTAGAAAGAGATTTAAGTTTCGATAGGATTTATATACAGTCATTTAGAGATGAGGGTATTTTAACTTAAACTACTTCTGCATTAGAGCCAAATCTTTTTAAAAAGCCTTGACAATTCCAAAGATCAATCTAACATCTGGAGGTTTTTGTATTCCATTTAAAGCATGAATTACTGGAAATCCTACTGCTATATTATATATCCAACTTGTGTCATAAGAAACTCTAATTCCAGGAGTTAAATAAATTAAAGTGCCGCCATGGTTTACATCTATTTCACTTCCTATTTGTGGTCGTCCAGCCCACTGCCCATTCCCTTCAAGTACTAAATCCCATATTAAATCTTTTTTAGAAATATGCACTGGAAATATTTTATTCAAAATGCAAGTTTTATTATTTATTCTGTAGGTTGCTGCAACATTATAGCTAGCAACATCACCTACGACAGTATCCTGAGTACCTTTAGTTGAAAACTTATATAAAAAATTAGTACTAAAAAATGTTGATTTTATTTTTTTACTTATTGCAAGTCCTACTAACGGGTCCCATGATCCAGTAGCAGGTTGGTCATCAACTTCAAAAAGTCCATCCTGATTATTTCTATATCTATGGACCCCACTTGGAATCTTAATACCAGCTACAAGTGATGATTGTAAATCAAACTTGTCAATGTTTAAAAACCTATACTTTCCTAAGAATGTTATATCCCCAATCCCAATTGAGTTACCAAGATGAACTGCCATAGCATCTTCTGCAGTATTCACACCAAACATGCAAACATATGGTATCGACGTCGTTAAGGTTAATTTATCAGTAATTCCAAGTCCACCATAAGCTGCAGGAATAAACAGATGGTTAGTAGTGTGAACATCTTCTCCATGCTTATTAAAACCTACTAATTGAGAACTTGAAAACGTGTCAAAATTAATATAGTCTGTTCCAAGTCCAAAATATTTAATTCCTTTTGGCAAAGTATAAGCTGGAATAGTTATTATGGGACCAGCAAGCCCGCCTCCTTGTGTAAAAATACCTTCGGAGCCATGATGTGCTTTAACCACTCTACAATTAAATACCGTAATTAATAAGAAAAGAAATAATATTATTTGCGTATTGTTCTTCTGAAAAGAATTGAGCATATCGTAGACCCTTTAACTAACCACGTTAATTTTAATGGTTGTGTTTCTTACGGCATTGTTATTACGATTAATTCTTTATGATACTTGAAAGTGTGTTAATTGTTTACAAATAGAATATCTAGAAAATGACCGCTAGCATTCAATTTAGTACTGAGGATAAGTTGCTAAAACTGTTGTATTAGGAGAATTGCTATCTGTATACATCCACTCCACTACAACACTTTCAGGCAATACATTTCTAAACTCTTTACTATCTAAGAATCTAAATAAGTCCTGGTCCTGCGATGATTTATATTTGCCAACAAGAACCACCGTAGGTTTCTCATCAATATTGTAATGTACAGAAAAACCTAGCTCTGGAAAATTGTTTTTGTCTAAGAGTTGTGTAGCTCTTGAAAGCCTTGTAGCTAAATTGTTATCCTTGAAAATGTTAGGAACACTGGGTTTAGAAATTGTAATTCTGTTTATAGTATTATTGCT
>JAHFBD010000061.1 GCA_023250175.1 Candidatus Melainabacteria bacterium | reverse complement strand
TAACCAATTTTCTTCTTTATTACTATTACTTGAATCTTTTTTTTCAGCGTTTTTACTCATAACCTACTCCAGTTAATTTTTTCTCCTTATATAAACTTTCCGAATAAAACAAATAGATAGAACCTTAGGTCTAGAAATGAAGCCTAAGGAAGCGATTATTAAAGATATTGTTAGAAAATCTAAAATCTTACTTGTATCCACAATGTTTATTCTTTAAGTTTAAAAACTGATCTAACCACTCAATCAGTTATCTTTAATTTTACCCAAAAGCCTAATAACCATAACATTAGACTAATTTAAGAATAGAACAGAAATATTATAAACAGATTAAGTAAACAATTATAGATCTGGAAAAAAGGGTGATTTTAGATTAAAATATTAAAGAAGTAAAGGATAAAAAAATGGATTTCCCTAAAGATTTAAAATATTCAAAAAGTCACGAATACCTAAAGGTTACTGGAAACCAAGCCATAATAGGGATTACCTCTTATGCTAGTCATGAATTAGGAGATATTGTTTATATAGAACTCCCTGAAACTGGAAAGTCATATAATATTGGGGAAAAATTTGGAGTAATAGAATCGGTTAAATCTGTTTCAGAACTATATATTCCAAACTCTGGAAAAATAGTTGAGGTAAATAAAGAATTAAACGATCATCCTGAATACATAAACCAAGATCCCTATGGAAAAGGATGGATGATAAAAGTTGAATTGACTTCTGAATTAAATCAAAATAAAGATCTTATTTCTGCAGATGAATACTCAAAGTTTGTTTTAGCAGAAACACACTAAAGACATCAAGCTTTAATTTTATTTCTAATTTACTGGGAAAAGTTGCGCTATTATCAATTCTCTATTTTCACTATTTCCATGAATTGCACTTACAATACTGTTTAAAAAGACATTGTTCGTTAATCTTTCACAAAATTCTTCTTGATTTAAAAGGGTTGGAACGGAAAGTCCATCCATTAAAATGGCTGTTGCTGATTCTTTCAGATATGCATATAACTCATCTTTAGTTTTTATGTTGTCATTTAATTTAAATTCTTTACTTGTCCCTTCAAAGATATCTTTTACTCCATTCATCTCTAAAGCCTCAAGCCAACTACTTTTTAAGCCTTTTGCATAAACAGCTCCGTCACTTGTCTGCAAACTTAAACCAAGCATATGCTTTAAAGGTTCTAATCTCTGTGATGTAGCATCTAATTCACCTTCTCTGAAATCCTCTTGTATACATTGTTTTACTTTTTCTAGAATTACTGAATAAGCTTTATCTTCACCAGCATCTTTATCTAGTTTATAAATTTCATTGAATAATCTATTTACAAAGAATTTTGTTAGCACTGTTTTTGTACCTTGCTCATTTACACTAGCTGGCAATTCTAATATTTTTTTTATAGTTGTACTAAAAGAGTCTTTAATTGGATTTTGATATGGTCTAAAACCAAATACTCTAGGAATCATAATCTCCTTTACTTAATATTTTCTCTTTTCTTATTTACAACATTCTACATCACTAAGTTATGTTGTACAAAATTAAGAAGCGCAGTTGAGCTTGGCTCATATAAAGTAGATAAAGAAAGTGGGTAAACTCCATATAAAATCACAAGCACTAAAAGTGTTCCAAGAACCACGACTTCAGGCATTCTTAAATCAGTTAAGCCTGACCATTTTGTATTTTCTGGGCCCATAAAAACTCTTTGTATAAGCCAGAGCATATATCCTGCTGTTAAAACCACACTTATAGATGAAAATAAAACACAAATTTGTCCAAAGTTAAAATATAAGTGTGTTGGAAATTGTTTAAAGAATTCTGAACTAAATGCTCCATAAAAAATCAAACTCTCACCTACAAATCCTGATAATGCAGGTAAAGCCAAATTTGCCATAGAAGCTAAAATAAATAAATAAAAACATTTTGGCATATACTTTGTCATACCACCATAGTCAGAAACTGCTCTTGTATGAGTTCTTTCATATAAGGTACCTACTAACATGAAAAGTGCTGCACTAATTAACCCATGACTAAACATTTGAAATATTCCACCACTAAAACCAGCACTTGTTAATGAAGCAACTCCAAGCAAGACAAAACCCATGTGTGAAACTGAAGAATATGCAATAATTCGTTTCATATCATCCTGAACAAGACATGCAACTGCAGCACCTATAATATTTACAGCAGCTAACAATGCAATCCATAAACCTAATTCAGCTAAAATATTCGGGAAAAATCCTACACAAATACGATATATACCATATCCACCCATCTTTAAAAGAATCCCTGCAAGTAGCATAGATACTGGCGTTGGAGCTTCTACATGTGCATCCGGCAACCATGTATGAAATGGGAAGGAAGGTAATTTAACAATAAAGCAAATGAAAAATAAAAGGAAACATAAAAGCTGGAACGTATGTGAAAGATTTTTTGCATTAGTGGCAAGGACTTCCATATCAAAAGTGTTTACACCAGAACTAAAGTACAACAATAAAACGCCTGCAAACATAAATGCACCAGCAATAAAGGTATAAATTAAAAACTTCATAGAAGCATAGCTTCTATTTGGACCACCCCAAATAGCAATTAAAAAGTACATAGGTATAAGCTCTAATTCCCACAATAAAAAGAACAGAAATAAATCCTGAGCAATAAACACACCAAGAACACTTGTCGTAAGCAGCATTAGCATTGAGTAGTAAAACTTTGGTTTATCTCTTGCAATTGGTTCACTAGCTATAATAGCTACTGGCAATAATATAGCCATAAGTAAAACCATTGAGATACTTAACCCATCAATACCAAGCTTAACCCTTATAGTATCCCCAAACCACCGATAGCTCTCTACATACTGAAGTACTGATAGGTTTGGATCAAACTTTGAGAAAATAACAACTAATACATTCAACAAAATATCTAAAGAAAAAAGCAATGCAACGGTCCGACAAATAGACTCTTTATCAGGCAAAAAAGCAATGATTAAAGCTGCTATTAATGGAACTATTAGTATGGTGCTTAATGCATGCTCTAAAAAAAACTCTTTCATATATCCAATTATCTCCTAAATGCAAAATATAATATTCCAAGCAACACTGATCCAAAAATAACCAAAGCATACATTTGAGCACGACCTGTTTCTACATATCTCAATCTATTTCCTATTACTGATGCTACAAATGCTGAACCATTTACAAAAAAGCCATCAATAAGCACCTTATCAATAGCTCCCCATAAAATTCGATAAAGAGGCATGATTATATTATTTAAAATTCCAAAATAAATTTCATCGATATACCACTTATTAAATGAAAGCTTATAAAGGAATGAAAAATGTGTCTTCATATAAGTGTTAAGTGAAAATCCTTTTCTGTAAACTAGCCATGCAAAAAAAGTACCAATTAAAAATGCTAAAAATGGAATAAATCCTTGTAAGGTTAAAAATTCATGGACAAAGGCACTAACTCCCCATTCATGATGTAAGTGATGTTTCCCATGAAATATAAAAGATGAAAACTTGTCACCACCAGGAATTAAAGGCGAACCTATTAAACCAATAAATATCGATGGAATTGCTAAGCAAATAAGTGGAATCGTAATTGCTGGAGTAGTTTCATGAGGATGAGCATGTCCACGATAGTCTCCAGAAAAAGTCATAAAGTATAACCGAAACATATAAAATGCTGTAAGCACAGCCGTTAATACTCCAACAACAAAAAGAATTTTATTGTGCTCCCATGCAGCAGCTAAAATCATATCTTTTGACCAAAACCCACTGAGTAGTGGAAATCCAGAAATTGCAAGCACTCCGATTAAACATGTACGTGATGTTATAGGCATGAACTTTTTAAGCCCACCCATATGTCTCATATCTTGTTCATGATGGCAAGCAATAATTACAGACCCAGAACATAAGAACAACATTGCTTTAAAAAATGCATGGGTCATTAAGTGAAATAAACCTGCTGAATAAGCACCCAGTCCTAAAGCCATGACCATATAACCTAGCTGAGAACAGGTAGAGTATGCCAGTGTTCTTTTTATATCATATTGGCTAAGTGCAATTGATGCACTGAAGATAGCCGTAATCCCACCTATCCAAGCTACAACATGCATAGCCAACGGACTTGCTAAATACAAAGGATAGGTTCTTGCAATTAAATATACTCCAGCAGCCACCATAGTAGCAGCATGGATTAATGCAGAAATAGGTGTAGGTCCTTCCATTGCATCAGGCAACCATACATGAAGAGGAAATTGTGCTGACTTGGCCATCGGTCCCATTAATACAAATAATGCAATAGTGGTTATACTTATGACACCCAAAACTGGCAAAATACCAGAACTATTAGCCCAATCCAAAGCATTTTTTAACTCACTAAAAGACAATGTAACTTTATCTAACCAAAAATTTTGTGTAGAGAAGAATAACATTAATAAGCCAATTAATAACCCAGCATCTCCTATACGATTTACAAGAAATGCTTTTGTACAAGCATTTGCCGCTGGTTGCTTATACCACCAAAACCCAATAAGCAAATAACTACAAACACCAACCAACTCCCAAAAAATATAACTCTGAAATAAGTTAGTAGAAAACACTAAACCAAGCATTGAAAAGGTAAATAATGAAAGATAAGAATAGAATTTACTGTAATTAGGATCTTCACTCATATATCCATGTGTATAAATCTGAACAAAAAAGCTTACAGCACACACAACAACAAGCATCATTGCACATAATGGATCAACCAAATACCCAACAAATAATTTAAAGCTACCTGCTGCAATCCATGGCATGTTTAGCTCTAAAGTTTTTTCAGGGTTTAAATAGCAAACAAACAAAACTAATAATGAGTGAACTAAACCATAAGCAATTGAACCAATAGATAAAAAAGCACTGATTTTTCTTGAATAATGAAAAAATAACATTATTAACACTGCACTTAATAATGGAAGTGCTGCTATTAACCACGATGTTTTTAAGATTGTATCCACCATATATTAGAGAGATTATAGCTTTATAGAAAAGATTTTTTTTAAAGCATAACAAAAAAAATATCGTATTTAGTTCTTACAAGATTTTATCGACCACCAACTAAAACATTTTTTATACGTATATGCGGTCCACCAACTCCAACAGGAAGTCCATTTTGACCACATTTTCCACAGCTTCCACTAGAAAATGTTAGATCATCTCCAACCGCTTCAATACTTTTTAGCGTATGAAACACATTTCCACTTAAAGTTACATCTGAAACAGGTTCTGCAATTTGTCCATTTCTAATCATAAAGGCTTCTCCACTACTAAATGTAAAGAGTTCACCATTTGTTTGGCCCCCTAACATTCTAATAGCATATATCCCTTCTTTTATATCTGCAATCATTTCATTAAAACTTTTATCCCCTTTATCTACATAAGTATTTGTCATTCTTGGTATTGGTGAGTATCCTGGTGTTAATGCACGACCATTACCTGTAGGATTTTCTGACATCTTCGCAGATGTTTCTCTATCATGAAGCCTGTTTCTCAAAATCCCTTTTTCAATTAAAACCGTTTTTTGCGCTGGTATACCTTCATCATCAAAGACATAAGAGCCTGGTAAATTAGGGATTATGGCACTATCTATCACTGTTAGTTGCGGTACAGCGACTTCTTTACCAAGAACCAGAATTTCTCTCATTCGCTCATTTTCATAGACATTATCACCTTCCGATAAATGTCCAAACGCCTCATGAATAAAGACTCCTGTTAATTTTGGATCAAGAACAACAGTATAATTGCCCGCTTTAACTGGCTTAGCACTTAATTGTCTTAAAGCTCTTTCTGCTGTTTCAATAATTTTTTTATCAAGGTTTAAGACTACATCATAAGAATCTCTACTAGTAACACTTTCAAAAGCTTGCTTAACATTACTATCTTCTTTTGCTACAACATTAAACCTGCCAACAACATCCATTCTTTCCTGTTCAACATAGCTCCCAAATGAATTAATATAATATACTCGCTTTAATTCATCTCTATATGAGACTTGTGTTGATTGAATTTTATTAGACTGCTTTAGTATCAAAGAATTATAATGCTCAAATAATTCTTTTTTTTCTTTTGATGAGATTCCTCGAGGATCTTTTTTAACATCTACATTTACTATAGCTTCTTTAATTTGCGGTTCTGAAATTTTTAATTCGGATTTTCCAACAAGTTTTGATTGCCGAATAGCAAGTGAAACTTTATCCTCCAAATTATCCAGACTATTAAAACTTACAAATCCCCATCCACCTTTAGACATCACTCTTACCGAGCCACTTAAACTTGTAGTAGAAGTAAGATTATCAAGCATTTGCCCTTGAAAACTTAATAAAAATAGTTCACCCTTTTCAGCTCTTATTTCTACATAATCAGCTTGGCCTTTAAATTTATTTATTACGCTAGTTAAAATGTCTCTAATGTTCATAATAGTATTAACTATTTAAGCATTGTTTTATTATTAATTCACTAAAATTTCAAAGGAAAATTAAGAAAATTCACTATTTGAAATAATAAAAAAATTATTAACTTTGTTATATATATTCAATATAGTACTAATCTATTTTTATAAGTTACAACTAAGCTCTAATTAGGTAAATACGATTATTTACTGGAGGTATTTAATTATGAATATAAAAGATTCAAAACAAAGACATATTCTTGAGCTCAGAAAACAAAGTGTTGTTTCCGGGAGTTCAGCACTAAGATTATCTACAAATCCAACTAAACGACTTAAGATACTTACTCCATATATAGACATAGACGAATTGCCCACCAATACAATAAAACTAAATCCATTTGTAAGAAGCGAAGAACAAGAAGCTCAAGTTAAAAATAAAGATATAAACTCAGCTCAGTCCTATTTATGCGGTGAGCAAGATTACTCAAATTTAAAAGACTCAGATTCTACGTCTACCTCACCGCCTCCATTACCACCTAAGATAATGCCCTGTCCTGAGTACTCTTTACAAAATACAAAAACACCAATGTGGCCATTAGTTGCAGCATCAGTTTTTACAACTTCACTTGCTGCAGTAACCCGAGTAAACGAAAACTTGTTTGGGGGATTTTCTCGCTATATAAACCTTACATCCTGCGTAGGAGCTACTTTTCTTTGGACCTTAGTCGTTGGTGCTAGTATTTCAGGACCAAGTGAAAGCAATAAGTAAAAATAGTTATTGCCTAGCTATAATATATAAAACTATAAATAAGCTTTTTGCGTGATTTATTCACCAAAAAGCGTCGGAACTGAAAAGCGAGTTGAGCATTAGTGCGAAACGAGCGGTAGGTAGAAACTAAAAATATGCTTTTATTTTTTCAAAAGGGTAACGACTGTAGAAGAAGGCTTTGCCCCTTTTTTAATCCACGCTTCAGCTTTTGTTTTATCTAATTTCAAAGCTTTGGTTTCAGGATTATAAGTCCCAATTTCTTCTATTGGTGCACCATTTCTTTTAGCTTCTTTATCAATTACAACTATTCTATAAAATGGAGCTCCCTTTTTACCTCTTCTGGATAATCTTATACGAACCATTTTTCACCTCATTTTTAATGAGTCATCATTATAACATTATTTCTACCTACCGCCGATTTTTTCGCTATGCTCACAAAACCGGCTTTCCATAGTACTTCTAGTCTGCTATGTATAATATCTTCCAGATTTTACCGAGTTTTTATAATTTGGGGGACAAAATCTTACCTTATAAGTTGTTTACTTAGAAATGTTACGCTAGCTAGGTAGTAACACATTATTCGTAGATCCATCTATGTATTGTCGGTTCCCAATTTACCAATTCTTCTTCTTTAAAGAATATACTTATTTCTCGCTTTGCACTTTCTAAACCATCAGAACCATGAACTATATTTCGCCCTATATCAATAGCAAGATCTCCTCGTATTGTTCCAACTTCAGCATCTTTAGGATTTGTTTTACCCATCATTTTTCTTATAGTATCAATAATTCCATTGCCCTCCCATACCATTACTAAAACTGGACCTGAAGTTATAAAGCTTACCAAGCCAGACAAAAAAGGTTTACCTTTATGCTCCCCATAGGGCTTCTCTGCTAAGTCATTACTTACTTTCATAAATTTCATAGCTACTAACTTAAATCCCTTTTCTTCAAACCTTGAGATAACTTTCCCCATTACCCCTCTTTGAACACCATCTGGTTTTATAGCAACAAATGTTCTTTCCATAATTTATACCTTTCTTGTTTAACTAAAAAATTATGAGTTAAAATATTTTAAGCATCTTTATTATATTTGAAAACCTAATTAATAAAAAAGGAGAAAAGCAAAATGAAATTTCAGATTCAAAGAAACGAACATGGATTTACATTAATTGAACTTCTTGTTGTTGTCGTAATTATAGGTATACTCATTACCCTTGCAGTACCAAATCTTATTGGAGCTCAGGACAGAGCAAAAAATGCAAGCGTTAATGCAAGTGTACAAGCTCTAAGAGCTAACATAGCAATAGCAATCGTTGATATGGGAGGAATTGTTCCAATAGATGCAAATGAAATAGTAGAAAATGGTTTAACTAAAAATCTTACAAATCCTTTTACTAACGAGCCCATGATGGTAATCGACGGGGTTGAAGCTGAAAACGCTGGTGAAATTTGTTATCTACCAGATGCAAGCTTAGCTGAACCGTTTATTTTAGGCAAAAGCAAAGAAGTCAAGACACAAGAAACTATTGGTGGTTTTGTCCTCGCAGGTTATGGCATTATAATGGGTATGCCTGATATAATTATTGCTCTTGATAATGGTGGTGCTCAATAATTCAATACAAAAGGAAATCTTATGCCTAGACTAAAATCTGCGATAAAACGGGTTAAAACTTCTGAAAGAAACAGACTTAAGAATCTTACATATAGAACTCAAATAAAAACCCAACTAAAAAAGATTCTTGAATTGGTAACAAAAAAAGATAAAACCGCAGTTGATGTAGCAAATAGTACCTTTGCCTTAATAGATAGAGCTGCAGCAAAAAATATTCTTCATTTAAATAATGCTGCTCATAAAAAATCAAAAATATCTAAGTGGCTAAAGACCCTACAAAATTAAACTTTAAAGGAAAAAAAATTCACTTTGTTGGTATTGGTGGCATTGGAATGAGTGCCCTTGCCAGGTACTATCTTACCTCTGATTCACAAATATCTGGCTCAGATAAGGAGAATTCAGGATTAATTAATAACCTTATAAATGAAGGAATAGATCAAATATGGACACCACACAATAAAACAAACATAGAAAGAACAAACCCTGATTTTATAATTTATTCAACAGCAATAGCTCAAGATAATGAAGAGTTGCTTTGGGCAAAAGAAAATGAAAAAATAATTCTGCACCGTTCCGATCTTTTAGAAATAACAACAAATCAAAAGAAATTAATTGCTATTTCAGGTACGCACGGTAAAACAACAACTAGTGCAATGATTTCAGAACTTCTTATAAAGAACAATTTTAATCCTTCTGTATTACTTGGAGGAATACTTATTTCAAACAACAATAATGTAATAGTTGGAAATGGTGATTATTTTGTAACTGAAGCAGATGAAAGTGATAAAAGTTTTTTAAAAGGTAATCCATACATTGGAATAATAACCAATATAGAAAAAGATCACCTGGAAAATTATCCAGGCGGCTTTGAGGAGATTAAACAATCTTTTTTAGAATTTGCAAATAAATCAATATCTAACAATGGCTTAATTATCTGTTCACAAGATCCCATAGCAAAAGAAGTAATTTCAAAGAATTTTTTACAAGAAAATCCTAAAATTATTTCATATAGTACAAATAGTAATTCTGGACAAAATACTATTTGTGGTAATTACAATAAAAGACTGAATTTTTGGGAGGTCTATTATAAGAAAGAGTTTTTATTTTCACTAAAGCTAAAAGTACCCGGTGAACACAATATATTAAATGCACTTGCAGCAACTGCTGTAGGATGTCTCTTAGAGATTAAACCTGAATTAATTAAAGAGTCACTAGAAAATTATGAGGGTGTTAAAAGAAGGTTTCAATTCCTTCAATATAGTCAAGAACTTACGATCATCGATGACTATGCTCACCACCCTACAGAAATTGCCGCAACTATAAAGGCTGCTCAAGAACTCAATCCACAAAGATTGGTTATAGTAATACAACCACACCAGGCAAAACGACTTCAAGATCTATGGAATGAATTTAAAGAAGTAATTAGTCAGCAAGAAGATTATATTTTTATTACTGATACTTATATTGCTAGGGGTAACCCGATAGAAGGCATATCCAGCAAAGCTCTTGTAGATCAAATCAATAAACCAAAAATCAAATATTTACCTGGTAACATAAATGAAATTGCAGACTTTTTAAAGAAATTTACAAAATATGGAGACACCGTATTAATTATGGGTGCTGGAAACATAACAAATGCTGGCTATAAATTATTAAATTCACCCCAAACCCTTGTCCCAAAGACTGGGAACAATTAATATAAAGGTAGAGACTTAGGAGGAATAAGTAATTAAGAGCCCTACAGTAACCGATAATATGATAAAAAGATCTGTGTTTTACTATTTAACTAAAAATGAAAATATTAGAAAAAGCTGAGCTTGCACAATTTACCACATTGAAAATTGGTGGTGTTGCAGACAGAATTTGTTTCCCAAATACTGTT
>JAHFBD010000246.1 GCA_023250175.1 Candidatus Melainabacteria bacterium | reverse complement strand
AGGCTATTAGTCCATCCGAATGGAAATATAATTTTCTGCTAGATATTTCTAATGGTTTGAATAAAAAGAGTGAATCATATGAAAACTTTTTGAGGATAGTTTGTGCTGAAAATGAGTTTAAAAAGAGATTAGAGGATTCTTTAATCGGACAAGGATTACCTAAATCTGATTTAAAGAGCTTATGTATTCAGCTTAATCGTGAAAAGGAAATCCCTATTGTTTTCAGTTATTCCAGAAGAGGATTTCCATATTTATCTAATGATACAAAAAACTTGGTTATAGCCTCTAATGAGCTTATGAATATAAGCAGTAATCCAAATGATGAATACATAAAAACTTTAACTGAAATTGAATTTAAAAAAAAGGAAACTATAAATCAATTATTTAATGTAACACTTGAACTACTTCCATATAAACTTTTAAATAACTCTTACAGTGTTTATAAAAACACAAGCCAAGTTATTAATCATGAAGAAAGGGCGCCAAGTGTTTTAATATCAAGTGAAGCACTAACAGAAGAGAATTTCCATATCATACATAAATTGCTTGAAAAAATATTATCAGGCTCTGAGACGTTAACTATTGATTCTATGAACAAATTATTAACATTTGTTGAAGCACAAGTAGAATTTTATGCATCTGTTATTGACTCATTTAGTCCAATATCTCAAGCTATTATTTGGTCTGAAGTTAGTGGTGATCACAGCATGTTTAAGGAGAATGAAAAAAAGATAACTGAAATTGTTGATAAAGAAAAACCTAGAACTCTAAATCCACCTGCTTTAGGAAGACTTTTAGATAAAGTATTTGTCTGGGGATATAAATATAACAGTAATAGTCTCTTACATAGACAATTGCAAGCTATGATAGCAAATGTAGATGATTATTATAAGACCTCCATCAGTGGTCAAACAAATAACGTAAGTAATGGTGAGCGTTATGAGAGATTTCCTGCTGTTGGTTTTTCTGATCCACCATATCCATATTCAATAGGTGTATATTCTATTCCTGTTCAAGAAGAAATACTATCTAAAGGAATACTTGTAATCGATGTTCAAAAGAAAATAGAAGGACAACCAGTTGCATTTAATGACGAAGAGCTAAAAGTCATAGAAAACTATTCGTTCCAGCTAACACTTAAGTCTTCAAATGGGAGCGGGGTTTCAAAAAGCCCTATCTCCAAACTTCATTTTGAAGAAGATGAAGAAAAGTTACTCCTTAGTTTATGGTTTTCATTTGATATAGAGTCTGGAGAAATAAAACTTATTAAAGGTATTCAAGAAGTTGAAGACAAGAACCCCAAAGTGATTTTAAAGTTACAATCTACTTTGCCCATATTAGAAAAATAGTAAAAATTCAACAAATTAAAAAATCCCGGGGGCTTGGTGAACAAAGTTTCCTACTTGGTTAGTGTAAATATACCACTAAAAGCTGCTTGAGATAGATATGTAAAGTTATTATAGCTTTTGTATAATATAAATCAATAATTATTTCTAAAACCTAAAGGAGTAAAAATATGAAACTATCATTCTTTAGTAAAGTTGTAGCAGGGACTACAGTTGGGGCAGCAAGTGTTTTAGGTGTTTATAAACTATCTGAGTATGATTATGAAAGGAAATTTCCTTTGCATGCTGTTGAAGCAGAATATGACACATTTCTTATTGGTAGTGGACAACGAATTTCCAATATCGTTAATTTAAGAAACTTTGATGGAAACAAAGATAATGAATTAAGTGTAGAAGAAGCTAAAAATCTTATAGTAAGAATTGCAGATTTTGAAAAAGATGATGGTGTGTACACAAAACAAAAAAAACTAGAGTTTGCAATGAAAGTTATTAAAGATATTAAAACAAAATTACACTCACATAGGAATTATGATGAAGTAAATAAAAATTTAGATGCAGCATTAAACAAAATAATTAGTGAAGTAGTAGGTTAATTTTGTTAATTATTCGTTCAGCAAATTTTATCGAGATTGCATTTAATTCTTTTTCTGCAGAAAGCTTGAAATAAATCCTATATTAAAGCGTTTTTTTGTAAAATCTCCTCTTTACTTCTTCAAATAGAATAGATTTTTCATTTTATAAAAGCAAATTGGAGTCCTAGCTAATGAAGTTTGTCACACTAATACATTTTTAAGGGCAGCTTAATTTAGCTATTGTATACCTAGCACACAATAATGTATTTTGACTTTCACTTGCTAGCACGTACAGCGTCAAGTTTTATTTATCGTAGAAAATCAAGGAGTTGCTTTAAAATTTATTATCCAGCTAATAATTTTTGAGCTAAGGACATTTCTAATATTTTTAAAGGCCTTGGAGATAGACTTTTCTTTGTTTGACTTACATATTCTAGGGTTTCATTCCACCTTGTGTATTCATCTACAAATTTTCTTGCTTTGTTTTCATTTCCTTCAAGCTGAATTGAAATTACTTCTTCTAGCATTTGCTTTGCAGCTGTTCCCATTTTTGGAGGATCAATACTTAATTTCCCACCATTTTCTAGTTTAATAGCTCCATATTTTATAAAGTAATTTAGCTGCATCAATTCTCGTGTTCTATGAGCTTGACCAAGAGTTGGTTTGCTAAGAGGAAGTTGTTTAACTGCCCATGTTAGGTAAATTTGATTAAGTTTTTCTTCAGAGTGTTCTCCAATGTCTTTTAAATATTTATTACAAACAAGAGATCCCATATCTGCTTTACTTTCTTCAAATATTGAACCATAGCTTCCTAAACTAGCTTTTGTATCTTTGCCAGATTCAGTTTTCATTGGGCCTAAACCATGTGACAATTCATGCAAAGCTGTAAATAAGAAGTCCGCTTCATTGCTGTACAAAATATGATGAGAAGACTCTACTAATGTTTCTAACAATTTTTCAAGTAACTTACGATCATATCCTTCACGAACTTCTTTATGGAACACGTTTTTTCGTGCTTCGCCGAGCTGAACAGATAGCTTATCACTGTTTGGTAAATTTTGTGCAATTACAATTGCTGGTCTTAATGCTGTCCTATCGCCTGAAAGATAGACCAGATATACATCTGCAAAAGATTGTTTAGCAACAGGCTGTTCATATCTTTCTTTAAGCGGCATTAATTGGCTTAATTCCTTTAGGTGATTTTTATACTTGGCTAATTTTATAGAAACATCTTTATTATTAATCCCTACTCTTGCTCCGATAAAATCTTTTGATTTAACCGTAATTCCATTTGCTTCAAGTAATTTTTTTAATTCTGGATCAGCTGCTACT
>JAHFBD010000060.1 GCA_023250175.1 Candidatus Melainabacteria bacterium | reverse complement strand
CCTGTCTTAGTTGATGATGATTTTCCTATTTGGGAATCAAATGCAATCTTAATGTATCTTGGAAGAAAGTTTGCTCCAAATAGTTTAATCCCACAAGATATAAAAAAGCTTGGCATGATGCTTGAGTGGATTATGTTTGAAACAAGTACACTTCAAAAAAACTTACAACCAGCCCGCTTCATGACAAGATTTTTACCCCCTGAAAAAGTAAACCAAGATGAGCTACAAAAATTTCGCAAAGAAGGAAATAGAGCTTTAAAAGTTTTAGATGAATATCTAAGTAAAAATAGTTTTCTTGTCGGTGATTATTCTATGGCAGACATTGCTTGCTATGGACAAATTTATCCTGCAGAAGAAGGCGGATTTGATTTATCTACTTTCCCCAGTATTCAAGCATGGCAAAAAAGAGTTGAATCACAACCAGGATATGTAGAAATGAGAGCTAAGGTTGCTGTATAAATCTACAGCCTTGCTTTGTCCCACGTCTAATTAATTCTGTCTCTATCATCCTTAAAATTTGCTGTTTATTCCTTCTACCATTGTCTTGTTCCGCCCATTGTGGAGCAATTAGCTCACCAGGTTTAGCTTCTGCAAAAAGCCTGTGTATAACAACATTTGGTGAAAGCATTTCAAGAAAATCACAAACTAAACTTATATACTCTTCAAGTTCTAATGCATTAAACAAGCCTTCTCTAAACTGTTGTGCGATTTTTGTTTTTTCAAGGATTAAAAGCTGGTGAATTTTAATTGCATCTATTTGTGAATTAGCTAGCTCTTTCATTGTCTCGTAATACATTTCTTTACTTTCACCTGGAAGTCCAAATATTGTATGAGTACAAACCATTAAATCCCTTTTTTTTGCCCGATTTACAGCATCAAAAAAATCATCCTTTGTATGAGCTCTATTTATAAAATCTAATGTTTTATTGTGTACCGTTTGTAATCCAATATCCAACCATATTTCTACTTTATCTTTATAAGTAGCTATTAAATCCAGAACTTCATCAGACAGGCAGTCAGGTCTTGTACCAATAGCTAAAACAACTACAGCAGGATGTGAAATAGCTTCATCATAAATCTTTTTTAATTTATCAACTGGTGCATAAGTATTTGTAAATGACTGAAGATATGCAATAAATTTATTTGCACTAAATCGTTTTGAAAACAGCTTGATACCATCTTCTAGTTGTTTGGATATTGGATCATTTATATCAAATGCACCAGCACTAGATCCATCAGCTGTACAAAATGTACATCCTCCAAAAGCTTTTTTACCGTCTCTGTTTGGACAATCTAAATTTGCTTCTAAGGTTATACGCTGAACTTTTGTGTTAAAGCGTTTCTTAAGGTAAGAACTAAGACTATAGTATAAAGGCTGAGGACTGAGAACTAAGGATTTAATAGTTTCAAGAGACTCATGGCATGCAAAAGTAGAGTGTTTACTATTAACGACGAGTTGCTCTCTTTTTGTCATATAAGGATATAATAAATTATTAAAGGCAATTTTGTAAGTAGGTTTCAAATGGTAAAGTATAAAGATTATTACGAAATTTTAGGTGTTACTAGAAGTTCAACCGAAAAAGAAATTAAAACTGCCTTTAGACGATTAGCACGTAAATATCACCCGGACACAAATAAAAACAATAAAGATGCTGAAGAAAAATTTAAAGAAATCAATGAAGCCTATGAAGTATTAGGTGATTCAGAAAAAAGAAAGCGCTATGACACCTTAGGGAATAATTTTAGGGGTGGAAATGATTTTACTCCTCCACCTGGCTTTGACTTTGGTTTTAATTTTAATGATGGCTTTACTCAAACTCAAACCTATACCAATACTCAAGAAACACCATTTAGCGAATTCTTTGAAATGTTGTTTGGAGAAAAATTTAAAACACGAACTTCACAGTTTGAAGATAGATTTACTGATACACGCTCACGTCCTCAGGGAAAAAGAAAAGGAGAAGATCATCAGATAAATCTGGAATTGTCTCTTGAAGAAGCTTATAAAGGGACAATAAGAAAGCTTGATATTAGTGTTCCAGGGCGTGATACAAAAAGACTTGAAGTCAAGATTCCTCCTAACGTTAGAGAAAATTCAAAAATCAGAATGGCTGCTCAAGGATTACATGGGAAGCATGGAGGACCTACTGGTGATTTATATCTGGTAGTTAAATTAAAACCTCATGTATTTTTTAAACTTGATGGCGATGATATTCATTCAGAAGTTAATATTAGTCCACCAGATGCTGTATTGGGTACAGAGATAGAAATTCCAACGCTTGATGGGCCAGTTAAAATGGTAATACCAGCAGGAGCACAAAACGATAAAGTTTTACGATTACGAAGTAAAGGACTGCCTCATCAAAAAAAAGAAGGACGTGGAGATCAGTTTGTAAAGATAAAAATTACTATTCCTCCTATAATCTCAGAAGAAGAGAAAAAGCTATATCAAGAACTAGCAAAGCTACAAAAAAAGAAAAAATAATAAATAACCTTACCCCAATTAAGGTTTAATTGTTAAAAATAGATTAAGGTCGACTATTTTACTCGGATATATTTAGTTATTATCCTGGACAAGTATCGAATCTTGAGAATAATATAGTTGTAGACATATCTATATCCGACTTATTTAATCAACTTTATGCCTATTTCAACAGGAAATATTTCAACAAAATTATTTGGTACTACAAATGTGCTTGATTCATCTGTTGGCCAAAATTCCATTAAAGAAATTTCTGCAGACGAAGCCTTTAAAGAAGCAAAAAATAAATTTGTAAAAGTTGGGGTAGGGGCAGGAAGCATATCTGCACTTGCACTAATACTTGGTACATTAAAGGGTGGCTCTACCTTTCCGGCTAAAGCACTTAGAACAGTGGGAGATATATTTGGTTCTTTCGCATCTATCTCAGCTCCCTTTGCATTAATCACAAATGAAATTAAGAATCACAAAAAAATCACCAATCAATTAAGTAGTGATGAAGATAAGAAAAATACTTTTGATAAAGTGAGAGAGGCATTCTACAGATGTTGTAGTCTTGGTTTTACTCCTTTTATTTTTGAACCATTTATTAATCCAGAAAAATCCGGAAAATCTATTTTTCATAAAATAGCAACATTTACCAATATCCCAAATTTATTATTCACAGGCTTTGCTTGGGGAGTAGGAAATTTTCAGGCTCTGCTTGCTTGGGGACTGAGAGAAAAAGAATTTAATAATGCTAGCAAGCTCAATGGTTCTGAAAAAGATACTTGTGAAGCTAGAGCAAAAGGCTTTGATAGAATATATTCTAGTGCAAAACGACTAGCAACTATTGGCAGTATTGCAAACCCTACAATGCAAGGTTTAAGACAAGCAGCAGACTCCTTAGCATTGATTTTTGGACAAATGTCTGCTGGTGAATTTTTTGAAAGACCACTTCTTGGTGCAAGCAGACTTGTTAGTTTATTTGTAGGGATCCCTGAGTTTTTTATTAAAGGCATTGATTCTGTTGTAAGGGTTATAGATGAAAGACAACACTTACAGCCTGTCTTACCAGAATCATTCAATAAAGTAATTAACGGTGCTGCTAAATTTATTGACCCTAAAATCAATACAGATGGTAACTCTCTATTAAAATCTATTAGACATAAAGCAGAAATTTTGTTTCATACTCTAAGTCCTTTATCCATGTTTGCACTATTTACACCAATGTTAGATGAATCTCATACAAGCGAAGAGGCTCAGTCAAGAGGTGGAGCAACTGCTCTTTTAGATAAAGTTCTTGGGAGAACAGGTAAGGCTCTTACATATCTCTTTACAGGCTCATATGTTTTATTTGCAAGACTTCCCCAAACCCTTATACAATGAGTGTTTTATATAAATAAAAAGTTTTACAAAAAAACAACAGATTTAGAACTAAAAGATGTCCTTCATAATAAACTTGCTAACAATAAAGCTATAGAAGGGATTTCAAAAGTAGGTAGAAAATGTATAGATTTTCTTGTGGGAAACTACTATACAGCAGAACATCAACATAGCTATTTAAACTTTGAGCAAGTTGTCGCAGATGAAAGCTTTGCTCAGATACAAGAGAAATATAAAACACAAATTGAGACTAGAAATATTTCTCATGAACTAGAACAAGAAATAATTCATGACTGCATACAATTTGTACAAAATGATGCTCGCAAACATTACCATACATTAACAGGAGATGAAGAAACAGCTATTACTAAAGAGCTCCAAAATAAAATTCAAACAATCCTTAATCCTGTACAAAATTCTGAAAAACCAAAACTAAAGCCAAGATTTCCTGGTGCTTATTTCTTAGCTACTTATCTTTTTAGATTATTAGGAATAAAAGAAAGAATCTTAAACACTGATTACAAGAGTGATTACAGAAATATGAAAACTGTTTATAAGAGAGAAGAGTTAGATCTCTCGTTCGAGGGAGAACTATACCCAGTTTTAACAGAGTGTGTACAAGGACTTAGAAGAACAGTTAATTTAATGCAAGGAATAACAAGTTAGATAATAACACTAATGTATTATCCTGCTCCCAGTGCACTAATAACTTTTTCAAAGTGTTCCTGAGGATAAGCACCTAAGATTTTTACTCCATTTAATGCAAATCCTGGTGTGCCATTAAAGCCTAATTTGTTTGCTTGCTCAGCATCTGCTTTAACTTGATCTTCGAGTTCTTTACTGTTTCTATCTGTATTAAACCGCTCAATATTTAACCCTAAGTCTTTTGCTGTTTGAACATATAAGGTATCACCAAGCTGTCCTTGGTTTTCATATAGCTTGTCATGATATTCAAAAAACTTACCTTGCTTACCGGCCGCTAGAGCAGCTTTTGCTGCAGGCATTGCTTCAGGATGAAAAGGTAATGGTAGATTTTTATAGACGAACATTAACTTATCACCATATTTTTGTTTAAGTGCATGAACTGTATCTGTTCCTCGTTTTGAAAAAGGACATTGAAAGTCACTAAATACTACAAGCTGAATAGGAGCATTTCTTCTGCCTAAAATAGGTGAATTACCAAGGTCAACATTGATTTTATCGGCTAATTGTTGTTTTAATTGCTCTTCTTCACTTGGAGGAGCAGGCGGGGGTGCTGGTGGGACACCTGGAGGAGCTTCTCCTGGAGCACCCGCTGCTGCAATTAAAGCATTTCTTATTGCAGCGGGATCTTTCTTTATAGCTTCTACAAGTGACTTTTGAAAACCTTTTTCAAATTCATGATTTAAAAGATTTAAAAACACAGCTGCTACCAATGTAATAATTGCTATTTTTTTTGTTTCATTTGAAATTTCCATGTCTTACCTCTTTAACTTATTTTGTTGTTCTATTTTAATAGACTTTTTTATGAAAAAAAAGGTTCTTTTTCTTTATAAAAGAAAAATATGCTTTATAACTAATAATAGTAAAGGGTTTTAAAGAAAAAGTTTTTTATTCAGGCTTTATTTTATTAATAAATGTTATTTAAAATCTTCCTAATTAGCCGAAAACCTGGTTTTATATTATACTTAGACATTAAGCTACATAAAAACAGGATATCTTTATGCGAATAGAAGGCAATGGTGCTTTATATCAATACTTTAGTAGTTTAATTGGTACTACTATTAGAAATCGAGTTTTGGGTCAAGTTTGGGAGCCTGGAACTAATTTAGCTGATTTATACTCCATGAAAACTCATATAAAGCAAGGAGTTTTAGCACAAGATAAATTTTCAATATTTCGAAGCTTAACTAATATTGCAAAAGAATCTCCCAATAAAATAACTTTTACAGATAAATACAATACCTATACTGCTACTGAAATATTATCTAATATAAAAAAAGTTTGTGCTGGCTTAAAAAGCCTTGGTATAAAAGCTGGTGATAGAGTTGCCTTAATGGCATTACCTCATGAAAGAGAATTGTTTGAAAGTTTTTGTGCCATACAAGCTATAGGAGCAGTTCCAGTACTAATTAATTTTCTAAATCCTCCAGAAACCATTGCTTATATGTTTTCCCGCTCTGGTGCTAAGACCTTAATAGTAGGAAGAGATTCCCGATTACGAACTGGTGCTAATAAACTGGCATTAGGAGGATTGCTTGAAAATGTTATAACCATTGGAAGAACTGAATATCCTGCAAGAGGAGCCGTAAAAACTTATTCACCTATTTTAAAAAAATTAAGCAATAATGCATTAGCAGCATATAATCCAACATTTTTTACTTATAATGCATTGTTAAATAAACCAGAGTTAAGTGATGAAGAGCTTGTGTTAAACCCTGATAAGAATGCACCTGCACTAGAACTATATACATCCGGTACAGAAAAAAAACCAAAGAAAATGACTTATACGTATGAGAACGTAGCTAACCAAGCAGAACGTACATCGAGTCGCTTTCCCACCACAAGCAAAGATGTAATATTTTTTCCTGTTCCTTTCTATCATTTAGCAGGCTTAATTGTTTTAATGGAAGCATTATACTTAAAGCTTCCTATATCTCTTGCAGAAGTTCCAAGAGCAAGTGAGCCAAGAACGGTTAATAATGCAATCTCTACAATAATAAAAGATAAAACAAGTGTCTTTCCAGGTGTTCCGAGAATAATTGAACCCGTATTAGAAGAGGCTATTAAAAGAGGTTTAATTTTAGAAAACCTAAGACTAATTATTTCAGGTGCTGCACCACTGACACCAAAATTAGTTCAATTAGTTGAGTCCTTAAATGAAAAAAGAGCATTGACAAACATTGCACCGATTGAACTTGTCAATTTTTATGCATCTACTGAGTGTGGTCCTATATCAGCTACAGCAACTCAGCCTACACTAGAAACACTTGATACTCTTGGTATACCGTTTAATGGTGTTGAGGTAAAGATATCTAATGATGATAGCAATGAACTTCTAGTAAGACCTCCTCACTTTCCTCCTGAACTTGCATCTGATACATTGACTTTTGATGGTTTTTTTAAAACAGGGGATCAAGTAGTCATCGACAATAACTCAAATTTAATTTACCAGGATAGACTTAGTGACCGATTAAATGTTAATGGGGAAAAGATTTCTCCACTTATTATACAAAGAGAAGTAGAAGAAGTCCCTGGAATAAAAGAAACGCATGTGTTTGGTGTACCTAAGCCAGAAACAGGAACAGATATAGTTGCAGCTATTGTTATACCAAAAGATAATATTAGTATTGAACCCAGTGTGGTTAGAAAACATTTGGAAAAACGTTTACCACCTGAACTTAAAGCATTTATCCCATCAGTTATTTTTGTAAAACCTGAGGGAATTCCTCTTGAGCTAATTAAAGGACCAGGAAAAGTACCCAGAAGATTGCTTAGAAAATTCTATGGTGATGAAGTAATTCAAGAATATAATAAGATCAAGAGTGCACGGCTTCAAAGTCGCTAAGTAATTGACTTTCAATCTTATTTATGAGATCACTCAATCCTTCTTTCTTTTCTGCAGAAACAAAAACAGGAGAAAAGCCATGGAAGTGATCAATAATTTCATCTCTATTTAAAGCCTTGCTTAAGTCTGTTTTATTAAAGACATAGATTTTTTGTTTGTCGGAGACTCCAAGATCAGACAAAATATCTTCTACAACCAATATCTTGGATTCATATAATGGATCACTGATATCAATTACATGCAATAAAAAGTCAGCATCAATAATCTCGCTTAGTGTTGACTTGAAAGCATCAATTAAATCTGGAGGTAAATCCTGAATAAAACCAATAGTATCAGAGAGCAAAGCAATTTTTTCTGACTTTGGTAAATAAAGCTGCCCTACTGTAGTTTCAAGCGTAGCAAAGAGTTTATCTGCAACATAAACACCTTTTTTTGTTAAAGCATTTAACAGTGTACTTTTACCAGCATTAGTATAACCAACCAATGAAATTGTTTTTAAATCTTTTTTTCTTCTCTGGCTTCTATGATTTGCCTGAACAAGATCGTGGTGTTTAAGTCTTTCCCTGATTTTTTGTTCTCTTCTTCGTAGATGGCGTTTCATTATCTGAATATTTGTTTCACCAATACCACGAGTACCGATACCACCTGCTTGACGAGTCAACTCCAGACCTAATCCATAAATCCGAGGTCCCATATGTCTTATAGCTGCAAGCTCAATCTGTAGTTTAGCCTCAACGCTCTTTGCATGCTTATCAAATATTTTTAAAATAAGATCTACCCTGTCCCACACTTCTATATTTTGAGCCTTACAAATTTCGCCAAGATTATAAATTTGTGATGGTTTAAGCAAGTTATTAATAATTAATAGATTTGCTTTATTGGTTTTGCTTTCATTTAAGACTTCATCTAATTTTCCTCGTCCAATATAAGTCCTATAATCAGGCATACTCTTTTTTTGTATTACCTTTACGACTGCAATGCCACCATAAGTTTTAACCAGGCTTTCCAGCTCATCTAAACGCTGAAGACTTTCTTCTTTAGATACTTCAGAAGGAATTACATCAACTAGGATTGCTTTTTGAGCCATTTAATTAATAATAACATTAGGAATTGTTTAATATGGATTCAGCTAAAGCATGGTCTGCATTATCTTTTTTATTAGTTAATTTAAGTTCCTTAAATGTATCCAGGATATGTTTTTTTGAGTCCGTGACATATTTTTCTAAAGCCATTTTTTCATCAGCTTGGAGAGTTTTATCTAGCAGTTTTTCTTGAATACCTGCTAAGAAATAAATGCTTTTAGCAATTTCACCAATTCTTAGTATTTCAAGCTGTCTTACTTCCATTCCTTCTTGATATTTAAGACCTAAAAATAAACATTTTATTGCAAGACGCTTAGCCTGGTATTGTAACCACAATGCATCTTTTATGCTTAATCCACCAGTTTCAAAACTAAACATGTTACTAAATACACGTCCAAGTTCTTTAGTTAACTTGTTTTTATCAGGAGTAAACTTATACTCTACTTTTTGTTTAACAAGGTTATTTGCAATTGATCGAAAAGGATGCAATGCATGTTGAAGTAATACCTCGCCACCCTTGATACCTATACCAGCAAGCAATTGTCTCAGTGCAACATTTACCCCTTCTCCAGTAACCCATATTTCAGCATTGCGCATATCTAATTCGGTTTCGTTTATATGCCCATTCATAAAGCCCATGCCACCCCATAATTCTCTTGCAGTTCTGGATACTGTTACATAACTTTCTGAAGCGGTGACCTTTGCTGCTGCTGCTTCAGCAATAGCTTTACCACCCGTTCCTACTTTATTTATAAGTGCCATTGTCATGTGGGAGATTACATTTAAAGCAGCTTGTTGTGATTTCATTTGTGCAAACAAGCTCTTTACATACGGTAGATCCTTCATCCCGCCACCAAACCGACGAAACATTTTTCGTTCTTTAATGCGCTCTTCAAGTACTTCACAGCTACGATTAATTCTTTCTGAACATATTGGTGCAAATCCACCACGTCCATCACTAAGAGCTTTAAACATATCACTAGCGCCTTGTCCAATCTTTCCTCGAATTTGATCTTTTGTCACTTTGTAGCCATTAAATGTCATTTGAACCTGTCCACTACCAGGTACTGTAGAAAGTTTTAGTGGGTTTGAAACTACCAATCCTTCACTAGCTAATTGCTTAATTTTTCTTTCTCTATCTTCTTGTGTATCTTTAATTTCAAATGGTAATTTTAAAGTGAAAAAAGTAGATTTCTTTTTTTTGTCTACAATTATATTAGTAGCAACAAAAACAACTCCTGCCCATGGTGCTCCTGTAATAAATAATTTCCCACCGTGTAGTTCATAGTGTTCATTGTCTGCTGAGGCTCTTGCTTCAGTATTCATTCCAGAAATAGCATCAGTACCAGATTGTACTTCAGTTAATGCAAAAGCAATTAAAGATTTGCCTTCTGCAATTTCCGGATAATATTTATCCAGTAAGCTAGAGCCAAGGGTGTTTTGTACACTGGTAACAATAGCTAAACTTTCTGAAGATCTTGAAACTACTCTTATCATTTCCCCGTATTCTAAAGGTGAAAATCCTAATCCACCTAGCTCTTTAGATATTTTTAGCTTAAAAAGCCCAAGCTTACTTAATCTTTCAAGAATCTGAGATGGAATGAGTCCACCAGGCATAAACTCATGTGGGTTGACAACAGGGGTTTCTATATCACTAGTTTTAATTCCCAAGTATTGCATCATGTCAATTACGTCAGAATCTTCTTTAAGACTAATTTTAATTTTTCTTTCTTCTTCTTCAAAATTATTAATTTCAGATTTATACCATGTAGCATGCATAGGTATAACCTTGTCTATCGTGGTATCTTTTGGTATACCAAAACCTTCTAAATGAGATCTAAGAACTGATGGTATATTGTGACGTAAGCCAATCTTAACCAGTTTTTTAAAAGCATTAATTCTTGTTTGTTGTTCAACAGGTAGTTTTTCATTGACTAATGATTTGATAATGTTTAATGGAACATATCCAGTACAAATGCTTGCAATTATACTTTCATTATCTAAGTTTCTAACTTCTTTTGCAAACTCATCTTGTTCAGTAATATTAGTTTGCTTAATTTGAGTTCTATCCACTGTAGGTGTTGTAGGACTTTTTACTATCATAAATTTCACTTACAGAATATTTTACCATCCAACATATTATTTCACATTCTGCAGTTTATATTTAGGATTTAAAGTCGTAACAATTTAAACTCTTTCAAAAATAGTTGCTATAGCTTGCCCAGCACCAATACATAATACTGATAAACCATATCTACATTTAATTCCTTCATTTTCTCTTCTTTCCATTTCATGAAGTAGTGTTACAGGTA
>JAHFBD010000245.1 GCA_023250175.1 Candidatus Melainabacteria bacterium | reverse complement strand
GAACCATTTAAATTAATATCTTTTTTTAAATCAATAATTTTCCCATCACTAATTAATATGTCTAAAACTTCATCTGTATTTGTTCGTGGATTTATATATCTACCGTTTTTAATAAGGAATTTATTCATTTTTTTTATAGATATCCTTTAAAATATTACCATGGTTAAAGTTGGTTTATAGTTTTTTTATAGTTATATAGAATAAAAATAAATCCTGTAATGTTGTTTGGTATGAAGTTTACACTTGAAAAAAAATCCACAAAATATTTTGCACGAGCCGGCAGACTTGATTTATTACATGGTCAAGTATTGACTCCAGTCTTTATGCCTGTTGGTACAAACTCAACAGTAAAGACCTTAACGATGCAACAACTTGAATTAACAAATGCTCAAATAATGCTTTCTAATGCATATCACTTATATCTAAGACCAGGTCCTGAATTGATAGAGAAAGCAGGTGGGTTACATAAGTGGTCAAATTGGAAAAAGCCTATTTTAACTGATTCGGGAGGTTTTCAGGTCTTTAGTCATGGTCGTTTTGGAAAAAGTAAGATTACTGAAGAAGGTGTTTTATTCAAAGATCCTCTCAGTGGTACAGAACATTTTATAAATCCAGAAAAATCTATTGATATTCAAAATAAACTTGGAGCTGATATTATAATGGCTTTTGATGACTGTCCAAGTCTCCCGTGTAGTGAAAAAGAATTATTAGAGTCTCTAGAAAGAACTCATAAATGGGCAGTAAGATGCCAAAATGCACATAAACGATTGGAAGAACAAGCCTTATTTTTAATAGTGCAGGGTGGAAGTAGTGAGAATCTAAGACAAAAAAGTATAGATTTTATTTGTAATTTAAATTCACCAGGAATTGCTGTGGGAGGAGTAAGTGTAGGAGAAGTAAAAGAAGAAATTTATAAGACCACGGCATATACTTTAAATAAATTACCAGAAAATAAACCAAGATACTTAATGGGTATTGGGACGCCGGAAGATCTAATATTTGGTATTCTTTGTGGAGCTGATATGTTTGATTGTGTAATGCCTACACGAATTGCACGGCATGGAACATTTTATACTCAAGTGGGTAGAAAAATTATAAAAAATGCAGAATATATTAGTGATTTTTCCAGTCTTGATAAAAATTGTAATTGTTATACTTGTTTAAATCATACAAAAGCTTATATCCGTCACTTATTTAAGGTTCGGGAGTCTACGGGACCTACTTTACTTAGTATACACAACATACATTTCCTTGTAAGTTTGGTAAATCAAATTAGAGAAGCAATAATAAATAATGAGCTTTTAGAATTCTTAGCTAATTATCCACTAACTCCTCATGAAGAGATTAAAAGATATTTGTTAGGCAACTTAAATAAAACACTAAAAGTCTAATTAGTAATAAGATAATGAATATTTGGAAAATTGAAAGAATTAGAAAACATAATCGTGAACAATAAATTACTGTACAAAAAAAACTTATTTATTTTGAAAGCAATATTTTTTGCTTCTGTTTTGATCTTTACTTTCAGTTTATCGTTTGCTCAAACCATGATCAATAAAGTTTCTTCAATAGTTTGGGAAAACAACTCTTTATCTATAAATACGACAGAGAAAATAGCTTATACTGAGACCAGACTAAAGGAGCCAGATAGAGTCGTAATTGATTTGTTGAATTGTTCAGTTGAAAACAAAAGCCTGTTAAAAAGTTTTAAAAGTGAGCTTGATGAAACTATTACTATTTCTGAACCATCAAGGGATCAAGTTAGAATTAGTTTTTTAGGTACAGCTGCAATTAATAGAAAATCATATCTAACCAACAATGAAAGAACCTTAATAACAAGGATTGCTAGGGTTGATGATCTTTCTGAAGGTAAGGTCGTTGAAAATACAGAGCAGACTACTCTGGAAAAGGTTGTACCGGGAATTCTGAAAGAAATAAATATAGAAGAGGATGATGATGAAACAACGGTAATAATATCTGCGACAAAGCCAATTAAGTTTAATACTTATGCATTGAAAAATCCGGACAGATTAGCAATTGACTTATTAAACATTTTGCCGCCAGATGTCCCACTTCCTAAACATAGCCCCACAAGTGCTATATCAAGTATAAGAATTGGCCGTGCTGCTAGTGGATTAGCAGCTACTAGAGTTGTTATAGATTTAATGAAATCAAACCTTGATTTTGATACAGATACAAATCTCTTAGGTACTAAATTAGAGATTGAATTTAAACCAAACAAGGAGAAAGAAGAACAGGCTAAACGAGCTGGTATTAAGGTGGTTATTGATCCTGGGCATGGTGGATATGATACAGGAGCTAGTTATGGTGGCTTTGAAGAAAAAGATATAAACCTTATTATTGCCAATAAACTAAAAAATAATTTAGAGGATTATGGTATTACGGTGTTTCTTACAAGAGAAGAAGATAGTTTTTTGTCTTTAGCTGAAAGAGTTGAAATAACAAACAGTATAAAACCTGCTTTATTTATAAGTATTCATGGAAATGCATTGGTAAGTTCTCGGGTAATTAGAGGGGTTGAAACATATTACTGGACTGGGCAAAGCCAAAAATTAGCATACTATATTCATAAAAGCATATTAAGTAACTTAAATATACCAGACCATTTTATTAGAAGAGCCCAATTTTATGTCATACGTCATACGCCTGTTCCAGCTATTCTTGCCGAACTAGGATTTCTAAGTAATCATGATGATCGTAAATTATTAACGAGTTCAACTACTCAAGACCAGTATGCAAAAGCATTAACAGAGGCTATACTTAAATTCTTGGAAATAGAGCCAAAGAAAAAATAATAAAAATGCTAAGTGATATTAAAGTCAATGTAAATGCTCCAATATGTTTATTTGATTCAGGAATTGGAGGTCTTACTGTTCTTAAAAAGACCATTAATAAATTTCCAAATGAAAATTATATTTATTTAGCAGATCTTGCTAGAGTGCCTTTTGGTGACAAGAGTAAAGAAGACATTAAATTAATTGTCAATGAAATTATTGGATGGTTGGTTCAGTTTAAGCCCAAAGCAGTAATAATGGCTTGTAATACAAGCTCAGCAACTTTTAGTTCTGACTTTTCAATGCTTAGTACTAAATTTAAAACTCCTATATATGGAATTATTGAAAATTGTGCAAAGGATATAAGTAGTTCTACTTATAAAAAAGTTTCTGTTTGGGCTACACAGCTTACCAGTCGTAGTGGTTGTTATAAAAACTCAATTCAAAAAAACAACCCCACCT
>JAHFBD010000244.1 GCA_023250175.1 Candidatus Melainabacteria bacterium | reverse complement strand
AATTTGTTATTAAGCGACAAGCCTAGAAAGAAATTTATCAGAGAAAAAACATTAACAGATGAGAAAGTGGCTGCAGTAGTCGGAGTTGGTGTTAATGATGATTTTGGGGAATTAGTAAAAGGTAGTATGTTTATAAGCAGTAAAAAGGTTGATAGTGAAACATTTGTAAAAGTGTATGCTGAGGGCTGGAGGGTGCTTTTAGATTTATCTGGAACAGCTTTGAAAGTATTTAAGTTTATTTATAAGCAAGTGTTAGATAACCCTAAAAAAGATAGTATTGTCTTACATTATACCAGTTTAAAAGCAAGAAATTTAATAGAAATGAGCCAACCAACATTTAAGTCAGGTCTTAATGAGCTATTAAATAAAAATTGCTTATTTAGTAGCTATGAACCTAATATTTATTTTTTAAATGTTCAATACTTTTTCAACGGAGAAAGACATTATTTAATTCAAGAATACCAATTAGTTAAAAAAATAACTAATAAAGAACTTGAACAACCAGAACTAGGAGACTATAACAATGAAGATGAATAAATTAAAAACATTATTTGCTAAAAATTCAGAATATATTAGCATAAATTTAATGAGAAGTGATTATAGTACGGACTTACTTAAATTATTTGTATTTGCCGATTATGCCAAAGAGCATTCAATACCAAAAGCGCTTGAAGATAGCAGAATATCTTTGATGACTGAACTAGAAACTATGGACCAAGTAAAAAAATTACTTAAACAATTAGACTTAACAAATAAAGATTTAATTGAATATGTCTTAATTTCATAACAATTTATTTTTGAATTTGCTATAATCCTTTCAGTTTTTATTTTTCATGTTCCTTTCTTAAAAATCTTTGATCTATCGGTCAAAGATTTTTTTGTTTTAAATAAACAAAGACCCATTAAAGGGTTAGTAAAATGGGTACTTCTGTCTTTGCATCGGATTTCAGTCCTCACCGGCACCGATTAAATGATTTTAATATAAGTAATTTAATTTGTCAAATAAATAACAAAATAAACTTAAAATTATCTAGTTAGTTCTTTATCTCGGCAAATTTGTATATCTTTGATTGGTGGAAGCTGTTTAAAAGCCTCCTCAAGCGCTTTAAACCCATTTTGGGGTGAATATGTGGGACCATGTTTTTTAGTCCATTCTTGCAGTGTTAAACCTTCATTTATTGCCATTTTGTTAAATACTCTCCTCAATCCTAATGCACCCATATCAACCCTGATTTTATTATCACTAGTTTTGTTTACTTTATCTTGAATAATCTCATCATTTTTATTAATCTGTTGCTCTTGTTCTTTTATTATTTCTTTATTTGTTGATATAGTGTTTTCAATTTCTTTGTTTGCTCTAATTTCACTGTTTAATCTACTTAATTCTAGCATTTTTTGCTGTTTTAACTGTTCCATCATATGCAATTGTTCCCTCAAAAACAGTGCTTTTTCTTTGTTTTTCTCCCTGCTTCCTTTTTGCCCCCTGGCCATATCGAAAGTTGATGCCGCTAGATCTTGAAATTCTCCAAATTTTTCTCTTGCTACCTTAACTAATGCTGTTTTTTCTTCTTTGGTTTTGTCTTTGCATTGCACACTTTCCAAACTCGTTGCAGTAGTATGTTTTTTGAAGTTATAGTCGCAGTAGTGCAGGTGCAAATGTGGCGTAGATTCGTCATAATGCACTGATATACTTATAATATTTTTATTATCTAGCTGCTTTTTATCCATGAATTTTTTAGCAAATTCAACTGCATTTTTTTCAAATTTTGCTTTGTCAATGCTTTTATCGCCTCCCAGGGCAATAACAACCTCCTTAACCAAGTCTTTACTCTGCAAAACAGTGCGAATTTTCGGCGGTTTTATTCCTTGTTCCCTGCACTTTTTAAAAACCTCGTCTTTTTCAGCTTCTTTATTTTTCTTATAATCTTCTCTTGCCAATTTGTCTAGTTCTTTGATTTTATTATTTAGTAAATTATTGAGTTCTTGACTTTCTCCATCCCTTACAAAACTAGTATAACTAAACTCATTTTTAGCTTCATCAAAAATAAATAATTTATTTTCTTGCAAATAATTGGGGTTTTTTTGTGTTCCCTGGTTATCTAGTGATTGAGAATTTACAACATGATTTATGGAAGATTTTCTACCAAATTTTGCCTTTCTGAATATTGCAATGTTTGCCATTTTTTTAACTCCTGTTTTTATTTTTGATATTTCAGTATATCAAAAATAACAAGCAAATAAAAATATGGGATAAATATTTATGTTTAGAATATACTTACTATAAGCATAACTTTTTTTTTGCAAAAAAAGCTTATGCAGTAAGCCCTGCGGGGGCAAAATTCCCAATTTTCTAGAGTAATTTTTTAAATGAAGTTCCTGAAGAACTGAAATTTAAAAACTATAAAACTTAATAAATGAGTGCATCGCGAATTTATTACAGTTTTTGTCTTAAAGTTTTAATCTTGATAATTGTTTTATCTTTTATCCTTTCCTTATGGGTCAAGGGATGGGTCTTAACGTCCCCCCCTCAACACTCCGCCCCTGTTTGACTTGCTGCGGCAACTCAACTAGCGCTTTTTTTATTTGTCTTGTCAAACATCAAAGATCGCAACTTATTAATTTGCTACGCACCAGGGAATAAGCCATTAGTAGATTGATGGACAGCTCACGGCTAAAGCCTACCTGACCACAACCTACTAACAACTTATTGCCCTTAATTAACAATTGCTTTTTACTCATAAGCTTCCTTAATAATAAATTTTTTAATTTTTTTTGGCAGCTTATTTCTTAAATTTGTCTTCCTCTTAATTTGTCAGCTCTCCTAATGACAGGTTTGGAACCTTCTGGATTTGCCCTAATAACCTGCCAAGCGGCGAGCGGCACTAATTTCACCCCTTGTGGGTTATCTTGATATGAAATATTCGGGGTAAAAATAGTGCTTAAAAGAAGTTAAGAAGAGCGACAACCCCAAAAAAGGGGGAAAACCCTTTATTGCCAGTGCTTTCATGGCAAAATCATTTTTAAACCTATCTTAAAGAAACTTTAAACCTCTCTTAAAGTTTTGTTAAACTTATATCCTTGAAATTTATATTTTTTATAAATAAATTTGACAATAGGTTATAGAATTGATAATATGGGGGTATAAAATAAATAACTTTTAAAAGTGATTATTTATTAATTATTTAAACTAAGGAGATTAGAATGACAAAGAAATATACCAAGCGAGAAAATGAAATTATCAAATATGAAATAAATCCATCAGTAGCAAATTTGTTATTA
>JAHFBD010000243.1 GCA_023250175.1 Candidatus Melainabacteria bacterium | reverse complement strand
CTTCTACCTTTTACTATATCAGCTTCAACAAGCATTGAACCACCATGACAAATACAAGCGATAGGTTTATCCTTTGCATTAATTTCTTCAATAAATTTTACCATTTTTTCATTCATACGCATCTTATCAGGAGCCCAGCCACCTGGAATAACCAACCCAGCATAATCCTTACTAGTAACATCATCAATAGACTTGTCAGCTTTTAGTTTTGTACCTTTTTTACCAACAAACTCTTCTTGTGTATTTGGTCCAATAACATCTACTTTAAATCCTGCTCCTTCAAGCTTTTCTTTCGGATCAGTAACTTCAGAGTCCTGAAATAACTGATCTATTAATATTGCAACTTTTACCTTTGACATATTTAAATCCCCCACCATTTAAAGATTATACTATGATTGCTTATCTTCTATCTTTTTTTCATACCAAGGAAAATAATAAGCTACCATTATCCCTAATATACCAATAGCAACAAAAGCTGAAGGAGCCAACAAGGGAGTATACGTTGTAAGTATTTCAAAATCAAAAGGTTTACCATAAAGCAAAAAATCCCTAAACCTTACACCCCGCCATCGATTATGAAGGAATATCCCTAAACCTCCAACACAAATAGAAACAGACATTAAAAAAACAAATAAATAATAACTAACCCTCTGAAAAGACATTGTAATCAAAATACCCAAGAAACCAGAAACCAGTCCAAATACTATGGGCACCCACATTATCTTCTTTTCATTTAGTTGATCATAATGTTGCAGATAAATCTCCCACGCTAAAATCAAATAGCCAACTGCTATAAGAAAAACAACAAGTCTATTAAAGCTTATATATTTTTTCATAGTTGAGATTGGTTTCTATCTACCGCCGGTTTTTTCGCTGCACTCCCAAAACCGGCTTTCCAAAGTGCTTCCAGTCTGCCATTTATAATACCTTGTAGATTTTACCGAATAAATCGGATAAAATCCTACTTTAGGAGTCATTTACTTAAAAATATTACGCTAGCTAGATAGTAACTGAGATTGTACAATATCCATCTATGGGCATGTTAACAAATCAATTCTTTATACTTTCTTCCAGTACTGAATTGTTAGCTGACCTTGAAACCCCAGTAAGCACATTTTATAAAATATGTGACAAAAAGCCTTATTCTTTTTTATTAGAATCCGTAGAAGGCAATGAAAAACTAGGTAGATATTCTTTTATCGGCACTGAGCCACTATTACTATTTACACACAAGAACAATAAAACCTTTTTAGAAAATATAGATGATAACAGCATTACTGAACTAGAAAGCAATCCTTTTTTAGCATTAAGGAATTTATTGCCTAGTATAAAAGCTATTAATAATGAATATAATGATTTTCAAGGCTTTATTGGATATATTGGATACGAAAATATCAGATGGATTGAGCCAAAAATCAAATTTAATCCCTGCAAAAAGACTCCTGATTGTCACTTAATGATGCCAGGAAAGCTTGTGATCTTTGATCATATACTTCACAAAGTAACATTAGTAAGCACTCTTTTAGTCAAAGATAAAAAAGATATTGATAAAAAGGCTATCGAGGTAAAACAAAAACTAATCACCCTTCTTGAAGAGTTCAACAAACAAAAACAACAAGAAACATTATCTTTAAATGACAAAGATAAAAACGAGATATCATACACAAGCAATTACACAAAAGAAGAATATATTTCTATGGTTAATAAAGCCAAAGAACATATAAGAAAAGGAGATATATTTCAGATAGTGCCATCACAAAAGCTTACAGTAAAAGGAAATTATGATGGATTAATATTATATAGGATTTTAAGAAGTATAAATCCATCTCCCTATTTGTTTTACACAAGATTTAAGGATTTTGAAATGGCAGGCTCCTCACCTGAGGTAATGGTCAAGTCAGAGTTTCAAGGACAAAATAAAGTTGCCTCTCTAAGACCAATTGCAGGAACTTATCCACGTGGAAAAAACGAGCAGGAAGACTTAAATAATATTATCCGATTAAGCTCAGATCCGAAAGAAAAAGCTGAACATTTAATGCTTGTGGACCTTGCAAGAAATGATCTTGGCCGTGTTTGTCAAACAGGATCAATAACAGTACCAGAACTTATGGTAATTGAAAAATATTCACATGTTTTGCACATGGTAAGCTTGGTTCAAGGGATTTTAAAGGAAGAGAAAACTTCAATTGACCTCTTATGTGCATCCTTTCCTGCAGGTACTTTAAGTGGAGCACCAAAAGTTAGAGCACTAGAACTAATTTCTGACTTTGAAAGAGATCAAAGAGGACCATACGGAGGCTGCACTGGGATTTTCCGATTAAACGACACAATAAATACCTGCATGACTATTAGAACTTTTATGATTTTTAAAGATCATCTTGAGATTCAAGCTGGAGGAGGAATTGTTGCTGATTCAGATCCAGAAAATGAATACCAGGAGACTCTAAGAAAAGGAGCTGTTTTACTAAAAGCTATTAGTCTCTTGAAGGATTTTTCTAACAAATAGTTTTCTATGTAAAGGGGTTAGCCCATATTTTTTTATTGCTTTTCTATGAACAAGAGTACCGTATCCAACATTTGATCCCCAATGAAAAGGCTTATAATTTTCACCCTTTGCAAGTTTATGCATTAAAGAATCTCTATATACTTTTGCAACTATCGATGCAGCTGCAATTACTGATGAGTTCGCATCACCATCTACCAAAGCCAATTGTTTACAATTTATCAAAGGGTTAAATTTATTTCCATCTATTAAAAGATAGGACTCTTTAACCAATTCTTTTAAGCCATCAAAGGCTCGTTTCATAGCCAGGAATGTTGCATTTAAAATATTTAATGTTTCAATTTCTTTTACCGATGCATACCCCAGCGAATAATATCCAAGGGTAATTAAAATTTCATAGAGTTCACTTCTACTCTTTTTAGTTAACTGTTTTGAGTCATTTAATTTAAACAAAAGTTCATTTGCAATATTTTTGTTTTTAAAGTTTTTCCTCTTCCAAGAAAAAGCACAAGCAATAACTGGTCCTGCTAAAGCTCCCCTCCCAACTTCATCAATTCCAACAAAAGAATAAGAAGGAAAAGATTTCATAAGAGTTTGATCAAATTCAAATAGTTTGTTTTTTATCTTGCTCACCTTCAATAATTCTCTGTTATAAAGCCATTTTTTTAATAATATAAGAATAAAATAAAGTTATAACAAGTTGATTTATTATTTTTAATTTTATTTTCTTCTTAAAAAGCTATAATTACACTAGCTTTAAGAAAGAGGTAGCTAAATATG
>JAHFBD010000059.1 GCA_023250175.1 Candidatus Melainabacteria bacterium | reverse complement strand
AATCTATGGCATCACCGATTGCCATCAATGCTCGGCCAATTGCTGCTTTCAGCTCACCTGACTCAAGCGACCAATCTGATGCTATATCAATCAAATTCGATTTATTTAATGTCATGTACAATTTCCCTCCATTTTTTTATTATGAAAATATTTTTTTTACACTTTCAACGAAAGTACTTATTTGCTCCATACTATTCATTTCAGTTACCGTTACAAGTATCTGATTTGTTTTATATCCATCAATTCCATTTAAGTCAAGACCCGGTAATATATTGTTAACTGACAGTTTATTTATAAACTCTTTTGCTGGTATCGGTATCTCTAATACAAATTCGTTGAAAAAGGGAGAATTGAACGCCAATTTGCAAGTATTTGCTTTAATAGTATTAATTTTTTCTAATTCAGTAGCTAAAAAGTGTGCTCTCCTTAATGAGATTTCAGCAATTTTTCTGAGCCCAGAAGAACCCATATAGGCCATATAAACTAAAACAGCCAAGGCATTAAGAGATTGATTAGTACAAATATTACTAGTTGCTTGAGCACGTCTTATATGTTGCTCTCTTGTCTGTAGAGTTAGCGTAAAAGCTCTATTACCTTTTACATCTTTTGTTAGACCAACTAATCTTCCAGGAATTTGTCTTATAAATTCATTTTTACATGCAATAAACCCCACATGTGGTCCACCATAGTTAGGTAGATTTCCTAACGATTGTCCTTCACCAACTGCAATATCTACACCCAATTCTCTTGGTGATTTTAAGACTGCCAAACTGATTAAATCAACAAATGAAACTAATAAAGCACCACTTTTATGTACTATTTCATGGATTTCTGATACTGATTCAACACAACCAGCAAAATTAGGGTTTGAAATTACAAAACATGCTGTTTTATCATCAATTAGTTTTTTTAAGTTCTCCACATTAACGACACCATTTATAAAATCTACAAATTCAAGTTCTAAATTAGCTGCCCAACAGTATGTTTTACAAACTTCAATTGCTTGTGGATTAATATTTTTTGCTATAAGAACTTTGTTTCTTTTTGTAACCCTACAAGCCATTAAGACTGCTTCAGTAACAGCATTCATACCATCATATACAGAAGCATTTGCAGCATCCATTCCTGTTATATTACAAATAAGTGTTTGAAACTCATATATAGCCTGAAGTGTACCTTGGCTTACTTCTGGCTGATATGGGGTATATGCTGTATAGAACTCTGGTTTTGAAATTACTTCAGAGACTACACTTGGTATAAACCTATTATAAACTCCTCCACCACAAAATGATATTTGTTTATTTAAGGGAGTATTTAAATTTGCAAAAGCTTCAAACTCTTGCAATACTTCTAGCTCTGACTTACCTTGAGGCAGTTTCAATGTAAAGTTTCTTAGTTCTGCCGGAATACATTTCAATAATCCTTCCATAGAATTAATTTTAAGAAAATCAAACATTTCCTTACGATCTTGGTCTGTATGCGGAAGATATGGAACTGGCCTCAATGCAATTTCAGATTGTGAATCTTGAATCTTCGATTGAGAGTTAGCAATTTCTTTTTTAGTCATTAATTCCATCAGTCTTATATAAAAATAATATAACTGATCTTGTATAGAACGTGTACTCTATATTAGTGAATACAAATCTTAAAAAGTTATGGTTTAAACCTTTCTTACTAACTACTTATCTTCTATTTGCTTCTCATCTATAGGAACCCCTAATGTAGTAATATAAATCACTGCTTCAGTTTCTGGTATACCGAGAATATCATTGACCTGATCATCAAAAAAACCACCAATACCACTTACTCCTAAATCCAGATTAACTGCGGCAAGATTTATTCTTTGTCCTAAATGTCCCGCATCCATATGTAAATAACGATATGCTCTTTCACCATACTTAAAGACTGCTTTAGATAAGGCTGAGGTATGAAATATTACCGCACTTGCTTTATAACCCAAATCCTGCCCTAAACAAAGATAATAGATTTCATCTCTGAAATTTTTAAATCTAACTTGTCTTAAATAGTGTCCAGAACTAGAATAATAATAACAACCATCTTCTAAACCATTTACGTTATTTATAGCAATAAAGGTTTGAATTAATGAAAGGTCAAAATAGCTTGGACGAGGATCCAGGTTTTCTCTTTCAAAGTATTCTGGTTTATATGCAAATTTTAGTATTGATCCTAATTCTTGCTTTGTAATTTGCTCTCCAGAAAAAGCCCTTGTAGAGCGTCGCTTTAATATGGTCGAAAATAGTGAGTTTTTCCATTTGAAATTTTTAATTTTTGGATCAAAAGAATCTTTGGACGAAAATTTGAATTTTTCTTCAACGTTGTCAAGTTTAATATTAGGTACACTAACAAAATTATCGATTCTTGATCTGTTATGGAGTTGTATTAATCTACTCCCCTCTGGAGTAGTGATATTTTGATTATCTAGTCGAGAAGGAAGTACCGTTTGAGAATTTGAGTCAATATTTAAAGAAACATCTGGTAAAGCAATTACAACTAAAGCTTGTTCTTCATTTTCATCCAAGCCTAACAATTCATTTACTAATGAATCATTAAACCCTCCAATTAATACTGGCTTAAAATCACAGCTCTTGCTTACAACATCAATATTTCCAAGGATATGACCGGTATCCAGACAAACTCGCCTGTAAGCCCTATCCTGATATCGCCATGAACTTCTAAAAAAGACCCCGGTTAAAATTAAAAATAACTTACTTTGTTCTATCGCAGGATGTTCAAAAGTAGCTTTCTTTAAGGCTTCTTTCACATCGGTCTGATGTAATAAAACAATAGATTGTTTTAAAACTTGATGATTATAAATACCATCTTCTAATCCTTCATATCCAGAAGCACATACATAGACCTCAGTAGGATAAAGACCTCCTGCTGAAGGGTTTGCTCTCATATAAAAAGGCTTATCCACATATGGAACTACTGCGGTTACTCCATTTGAAAAATATAAAAGAGTGGATAGTTTAGATAATGATTTTTCTGTTTGAGTAAAGCTTTTATCGGATTTTATTCCTGCATCAGAAAAAGGATTTCTATCCAACGGTAAAAGATAAGAAAGATCAATTGTTTTTTTATTTGAATACTCTTTAAACGGTAAAGGCTGCTTTCCAAAGTCTAACCTATGCTGACTACTAGCAATACCTTCAGGAGAGTATTTAGTAAGATCATGGTAGTATTCAGCATATGATTCATAAGTAGACATAAAGTAATTATAACGTAGACAGTAAAGTCTGTAAAAAATCAGAACAACATGTCATTGAGATGATAATACTGTAAAGGGTTATTATAAAATTACTGAGTAAGTTCTGTATGTAGCTCTATTTTAGTCTTAATTAAATCATCTACTTTAAGAAATAAAATTTTAGGAGGAATAACTCCAAACTCTGTCATGGGTATATCTAAAGAACCTGTAAATAAAATAGAATTATTTTCTATTAAACAAGTTAAATAGATTTTTGTTTTTTTTGTTACACCATGAAAAGTTAGTAATCCCTCTAGCTCAAAAGGCTCATTGTTATTTAAGACCAGTGGGGTTTCTATTGAACTATTAAATTCTATATAAGGATATTTTTCATAATTTATAACTTTTCTAAATAATGGATTTTTTGATGTAAAGCTTGTAATTAAATTTAGCTTTTTTAATATATAAAATTTCGATGCTGGTTCTTGTAATATAGGCGTGTCTTCTATTGCAAAGTCACCTTTTACTGGTAAATCTTTTTTCTTAAAAGATATCCCGTAACAGCTTAAAGAGTAGTTTATTTTACTAACTTCTTCATCTATTTTTGTTATTTCAGCGTTAGCCTTTAAGAAGGTTGACAAAAGAAAGATTGAAGAATAAAAAACAACAACTAAACTATTTTTAATCATTTTGTTTGTCATAAAGATATAATTTATTAAGCTCTGGTTTCTTTACACCAATTAATAATATCAAAGCAACATAATGAAAAAGTTATCCTTTATTGTATTAATTCTATTAGTTATAATTCTTGGAGTTTTCAATCTAAAGAGAGAGCCGTTTTTTAAGATTAAACATATACACCTAAAGAAAGAAAAAACAATAAGTTATCTTTCATATACAGATCTAATTAGGCTAGCCTCAAATTCTGGAATATCTAAAGGCTTATATAAAAGATTAAACAAGCAATTTACAACACCTTATATATTTAATCGCAAACAAAATAGAGATAAGTCTTTGCCATTATTTTCTAAACCATATATTCGAGTAGCACATTGGAATATTGAACGTGGTTTTCACATAAACACTATTAAACAAATTTTCAATGACCGATATAGCTATTATTATTCATATAAGAACAATATTAAAGATGCTCAAGGAGAGAATCTAAAAAAAGAACTTGGGACTCTTGTAAACAGTGATGTTATTTCATTAAATGAAGTTGACATTGGTATGCCAAGAACTAATTATAAAAATACTGTTGCTGAATTGGCTAATGCTATAAACTACAATTATGCTTTTGCTACAGAATTTATAGAACTCAGTCCTTTAATTTATAAATCAAGCTTAGATCCTAAACACTATCTGGGCTTACATGGTAATGCTATTCTTTCCAAATATCCAATAAAACAGGCAAGAATAGTTAGATTGCCAGAGTGTTATAAATGGTATGAAACCGAATTACAAAAAAAATCTCTTCTTGAAAATGTTCGTAGAGTAAGTGCTAAGACTATATTTAAAGAATCTATATTAAATGAAGTAAGACGTGGGGGAAGATGTGCTTTAATCATAGATATAGAATTACCAAATAAAGAAATTATTACGATTGCATCTACTCACTTAGAAGACCGATGCTATCCAATAGATAGATTTAAGCAAGTTGAGTATTTGTTGGATAACTTAAAATATATTAGGAATCCTTTAGTATTAGCTGGTGACTTCAATACTACAACTACTGATTCAGCCCCAACTTCACTAAAAAAAGAAGTTGTAAAAAGGTTTAAAGATCCTCATTTTGTTGGGCGACAAATAGCACTTGCAGCAATACCTGGTGCACCAATTGCAAGTGGACTTGTTACTACAGGGCTAAGCAAATTTTTTCAATTTAAAGATCCTGCGGCACTAAGCATTCCTATATTTTTCCCAAATCAGGAACGGAAATTTTTCAAATACTTACAAGGATTTCAATTTATAGATGGAGAGGAATTTGATACCGGGGGTGATTCTAATAAAAGTTCAAATGGTAAGAAAGGATTCTTAGCAAATTCCAACGAAAGACAACTTAAGGGATTTGAAAGTACATTCAAACTTGAAGAACCAAGATTAATTGCATATTTTAAACTTGATTGGTTTTTTGTAAAGCCTAAAAGAGGCAGGTTTCTTCCTTTTAATGGTCAGACTTTACAACTAATTAATCGCTCTTATCCAGAGCGAATATCAGATCATGAGCCTATTATCGTAGATATTTCTTTATAGTTAAAGGTTTGGCTTATACTGGCACATAATTTATCTTATATAGTCTTAATAGTCTCTAGAGAATTGGTTGTAAAATGTCCAAACAATATTTAAATCTTGATTTAATCTTTAAAGATAGAAATGAAGCTGGGAAATTGCTGGCAGAAAAACTGTTGTTGTATAAGCTTGAAAATCCTATTGTAGTTGCATTACCACGTGGGGGGATAATAGTTGCAAAGCCTATTAGCAACCTGCTTGGAGCATCGTTAGATTTAATTGTATCTAAAAAAATTGGAGCCCCTAATAATCCAGAATTAGCGATTGGTGCAGTGACTTCCCTTGGGGATTATGTGGTTGCACCATATTCTGATCATGAGTTAGGTGAAAACAAATGGGACTACTTACAAAAACAAATAGTTTACCTAATCAATGATTGTCGTGAGCGTGAGCAAAAATATCGTACTAATAACATTCAAACTTACTCTTATGAAAAACGAAATATTATATTAGTGGATGATGGAACAGCAACTGGAATGACAGCACTAGCAGCAATTAAATCAATAAAAAAACATAATCCATTATTTATAGTTTTAGCAATACCAATAATAAGTACTGAAGCTTATAAAGAAATTAGCGACCATGTAAATAAAATTGAAGTACTAAAAATACCAAAAGACTTTATTGCTGTCGGAGCACATTATAAAAGCTTTGATTCTGTTTCTGATGATGAGATAAAAAAATTATTGAAATAGTTAATAACTACTCTTAAAAAGTATAAGTATTTACACCGCGAATGCTTATTTATTATGCTACTCTTTTAATATATTAAACAACTTATTTCTAAAGCACCTTTACAAGGAAGTGTGGTGTTATATCAATGATGGTGTGTCGGGTAAATGATTTACCCCAAAAACCTCCAGAAAATATCTCAAAGTTATTCCGTTCAGGAGTAATTAATAATGAGCAACTAATTGAATTTTTTAACTGGCTCAATACATTAATCAGAACACACTCAACCGAACAACAAACAAGAGAAACTAAAAAGCTATTATTAAGCCTATTACCAGAAAGTATTGCAAAAAAAGTCTTCGTTGATATTTCTATAGGTTTAGAAGTTAATGAGGAAAATAGAAGAAAAGCAATGCAAGATCCTGACTCCTGGCTTGCTTATGAGTTGACTATTGATTCTAAGTATTTAGTTACAGAAGAAGATAAACAATTTGTAAAATTACATCCAGATACCCGATTTACTGTCGGGTTAGTACAAAACTCAAATTATTACATTACACAAGAAGATAAAGAATTTGCGAGGAAAAATCCAAATACTCATTTTGCTCGGGAGTTAGCAGGTAATCCTAACTATAAAGCAAATCATGAAGATATCTCATTTGCAAGAAATAATTTAAATACCTGGTTTACATGGAAACTAGTCCAAAGCTTAAATTATCCTATTCGAAAAAAAGATAAACAAATTGCAAGAGCAAATCCATATACTAAATTTGCTTTTGGTATAGCTCAAAATCATAAGTATAAGATTACTCAGGAAGATCGACGTATTGCAATATTTAACCCGGATTCCTGGTTTGCAGCAGGAGTAAAAACGCACTCTAACTATTAGTAATGAGATACAATTAGTAACTATCTAGTTAGCCAGCATAATATTTCTAAGCAAATAACTTATAAGGTAAGATTTTATCTGATTTATTCAGTAAAATCTGTAAGGTATTATAAATGGCAGACTGGAAGCACTCTGGAAAGCCGGTTTTGGGAGTACCACGAAAAAACTGGCGGCACGGTAGAAACAATGAAAATAACACCGAATAAACCTATAACAGATAAAATCAAATCTGCTGGCCAAGCTGCTGATTTAAAAGAAGCGGTTCCTAAAAAGGAAACTTCTAAACAAGTTTTTCCATTAAAGCTTCCTGCAGATGGTATATTAAGAAGTCAATTATTGAATCTAGTCCCAGATTCTTCTGAAGTTCTTATAAGTAGGTTAAAGAATGAAGAAAAAGTTTACCTGGAATTAACATTGGCACAAATTAAATCTGATGATAGCCAGATTGTTGGACTGACAAAAACTCTAGATAAAGAATTTACAGAAAGCAAACTTGATCTCCAGAAAGTTTTAGAAAAGAGAATATCATCTGCTGATGATACAGAGCAAAAAATTATTTTAAATATGATGCTTGTAATTGGTAAAGGAACATCAGACTTTATAAGTCGTATTTTAGAGTATGGAGAAAAAGATAAACGATATTCAATATGTTTGGACTTGGTGAAGTCACTTCCGGAGCCAGATCAAGAAGCATTTTTTTATAATGTCAATTTTTATAATTGGGATAAAGTAAATAATTTAGCAAGCGCTCTCTTAAAGATTCAAGAATCAGATTTTATTTTAGATTTAATGCAAAAGAGCATTGACGATGATAATTTATCAAAAGTACAAATTGAAAGAAAACAATTGTTAATGTTAGTTCTAATGAAGAAAATTGGATTGGGGCTGGAGTTAAATAGGACTATGAAGCTTTTCAACTCTAGTGTTACTTGGGGTCCACTTCATCTGACTAGTCAACTGATTACTAAGAGATTTAAAGACAATGCACCTAAAATATTTCAACTCCTTATGAAGAATGAAGAATTGAGCAGTATTCATCGTAGTACTGCTATGGGCTGGTATATAGATTTATTACATGAAAAAGCAATTCCTGAATTAAAAGAAATGATTGCTAATAATGAAAATAATCCTGTAATAGTAGATATGGCTTGTTATGGTTTTACACAATGTGGAAAAGAAGGCGAGTCTGCTATTAAAGAAATTATAGAAAATGATATTAAAGAAGATAGGGCATCATCAGTCCTTGCAAATTTGTTATGGAGTATAGATGATGGTCCTATCTATAATAAATTGGGTAAAAAAATATTTTCAAAGAATATTAATCTAACAGATGCTTTATTAAAAATACAAGAAGCAGGGATTCTTGCTATTAAAGATTTTGATGATCGAGTGCTTGAATGTGATTCTATTAAAGCAACACTACCACGAATAGTATCAAGAGTAGGATTAGAAAAAAGACTTATTCCCTGGATGATGTATGCTAAAGATGAAAATTTAAGAAGAAATGCAAAAGATGTTTTTAAAGCCGCTTTACTAGAAAAGAAAAATAATAGTTTTACTCGAAAGGTTAAGGAAATCATTAGTGCTGATAGCAAACAATCTAAGTTATTTCTTGAATGGATTAATAGCTTTTAAGTAGATATTGTTACTGCCTAGCTATAATATATAAGACCATAAATAAGCTTTTTGTATGATTTATTCACCAAAAAGCGCCATGTAAGGAAGAGCGAGTTGAGCATTAGTGCGAAACGAGCGGTAGGTAGAAACTAGACATTTGATATAATTTCTAACAATACACAAATGGACAATATAAATGTTAATCCTATTGGTAACCCTGAGTTACCTCCACGTAGGGATTTAGTCGTAAGAAAGAATTCAGAAAATGACCCTGAAGCTATTCAGGATGTTGTTGAAAAACCTGTTTTACCTGAAATTAATCCAATTAGTCATAAAAAATATCCAGAGGTATTTGGTGGTTTTAGAAATTCTTGCTTATCAATTGAAAAACTAAAAAGCTTTATTCAGTGGCAAAAAGATAAATTAGAAAGTGTTGAAACTGAGCGTTGTAAAGATATCTTAAAATTAAACTCATCATTAAATGGTTCTGTCGAAGATCTAGAAACTCATTTTCTGAAAAGTGGAATTGATATATTACCCGTTTTAAAAAATGTTTTAATTAAATCTCAGGATTCCGATGAAAAGCTAGTTGTTACAAAGATTCTTTTTTCACTTGATCGAGCAGATGAGTTTGTATTAAATTTTTTAATTCCTTCTCTTGAAGGAAAAAACGGCTTTAGAAATCTAGAGAAAAACCAGGATTTTTGTTTTTACTTTTTATACCTTCTTGGAATAAATAATAAAGATGCTTTAATAAGATTACTTGAGAGTATTAATTATAGGCATGTTGAAGATATAAAAACTTTTACAAAGTCTTTATACAGAGTAGCTGATCCTAATCTTCTATTAGACTGCTTTGCAGAAAACATGCAAACTATACTTGATAATTCATTGGAGCAAGAAACAGGTCCTGCCCTTAAAAAAGTTCAAGGAATAATACTGTCTACAATAGCTCTTTTAGAGGAAAATAAAGCTACACTACCACGGATTCATTTGGAAAATTTATATAAAAATGCATATGATATTGATATGGCAAATCAAGTAGCTGCGTTAATTTTAAAGCACTATCCACAAAATGCCGGAGCAATCTTTAAAGAACGAGTACTAGATACAACTTGTGACTGTGACTTGGACAGAAGAAAGCGATTTTATGCAATTGGTAATTATATTAATTCTGTCAATGAACATAGTGAACAGTTTCTTGGTGAACTACTGACCAGTGAAAAAGATCAGTTTATTGCTGGACATCTATGTTATTCTTTGGCAAATCGATGTGGAAATAGTGGTAAAAAATTACTTACTGATTTAATAGTTAACCAAATTAGAGCAGGAACGGTCTCCATTCCACTAGGCTATATAACCCAATTAGCAAAATATGGAGAGCAATATTTAACTGTTTTAAAAAATATTTTATCAAGAGGCTATCAAAATCCTAACAGCTTAAAGAATGCATATAGAGCTTTAGCTGATGTACCACTTATTTCTATCACTAAATCAGATAATGTATATTTTAATCCGCAACCAGAAGATATGCCTGAACTTGTATTGGATTTAATAGATAAGATAGGAATGGATGTTTTTATAAAATGGGCAGAATATGGTGATGAGAAATTTAGTAGAAAAGAGGTTTTTAAAGCTAATGTTTTAGATATTTTAGAGTGTGCTTGGGAAATAAACCAAAATAAAATGTATAAGCTTCTGTTAGAGACAATGACAGTTCAAAAATCTGAAGATTTAAATTCTTTCAAGAAGCTAGCTGGTATGAGCGATTATGGAAGCTCTATGTAAATCTTAAGAAATCATAAATTTTGATTATCTTGATGTTATTTCTTAATGTAAAGTTGGAATAGAATGGTTTGTTACTACCAAACTAGCGTAATATTTCTAAGTAAACCACTTAAAGATATAATTTTTATATGGACTTCAATAAACTAACATTAAATTCTCAACAAGCACTTGCAACCTGTCGTGCCTTGCTTGAAAAATATGAACATACTTCTCTTGAACCAGAGCATATTTTGATTTCATTAATTGAACAAACAAATGGATTAGTCCCTCAGATATTAGATGAGTTAGGAATAAACAAAAAACGAGTTTCGGAAAAATTACATGAGTATTTAGCAAAACAGGCTAAGGGTAGACCATCACAAGTAAGTAACGATCAACTATATTTAAGCTCAAGGGCTAACAGTCTTCTAGAAAAAGCTTTGGATGAAGCAAAGAATATGAAAGATGAATATATTAGTGTTGAACATATTTTGCTTGCA
>JAHFBD010000058.1 GCA_023250175.1 Candidatus Melainabacteria bacterium | reverse complement strand
TTTCTTGAAGTTTTAGAAAAGCGAGATTTTCAATTTAACAGTTTAAAACTCTTAGCATCTTCAAAGTCAGCAGGCACAAAAATAAATTTTAAAGGAAAAGAATATACAATAGAATTTGCTACAAAAGATAGTTTTAAAGATATTGATCTTGTTTTAGCGTCGGCAGGAGGAACTATAAGTAAAGAGCTTGTTCCACATGCTATAAAAGCAGGTGCTGTAGTAATCGATAATAGTTCTGCATATAGAATGGATAAGGATGTACCCTTAGTTATAGCTGGAGTTAATAATCATGCATTGAAAAAGCATACTGGTATAATTGCAAACCCTAATTGCACTACAGCACAACTCATGCCACCATTAAAAGCTTTGCACAATCTTGCAGGACTGAAAAGAGTAATAGTTAGTACCTACCAAAGTGTTTCTGGTGCAGGAAAAGCAGCAATGGATGAACTTACGGAACAAAGTAAAGAATTTTTAGATAAAGGAACATACGCTTCGAAAATTATAAATAGAAAGTTTGCATTCAATGTAACTCCTCATATAGATGTATTTGTAGAAGATGGCTATACAAAAGAAGAAGTAAAAGTTATAAATGAGTCCAGAAAAATTCTAGATTTGCCTAATTTAAAAATTACATGTACTGCAGTTCGTGTACCTGTTTATATAGGACACAGTGAAAGCATTAATGTTGAATTAGAAAAAACTGTTTCAAAAAAGCAAATTATAGAAGCATTTAGTGCAATGTCTTTGATTAAAGTAGTGGATGATCCTAATAATTTAAAATATCCAATGGCTATTGATATTGCAGGAAGTGATCCTGTATATGTAGGGAGAATCAGACCAGATCATTCTTGTTCTAATGCGTTTAATTTCTGGGTAGTCGCTGACAATCTTTTAATAGGCGCAGCTTTAAATGCTGTAAGAATTGCAGAAGAGATAGTTAAAGAGTCTTTGTTACTACGTAGCTCTAATATATAAGACCATACTCTTAGGTTTATCATACAGTCAATAATTTAAGAGGCATAGGATTTTCTATTAAAAAGAATTAATTAAAATTATTAATCTGATTTTAACCAAGCTCTGATTATATTTCAGAATACCTTGTATAGCATTGGGCAATATCTTATATATTATGAACATAAATTTTACTCCACTTAATCCTAGTAATAAACCAAACAATTCACGTTCAGTGGATTCAGTAGCAAATGAAATAGTAAACTTAGAAACAACTTTGGCAAATAATACCTTACACGGAAATGTAGGAAGCACAGAGCAACCTCAAGATAATTTAGAAACTATTAATCACATAAGTGACAACACAAGTATTACTAATCATATAAATGAATTAAGGCAAAACATGCTTGGATTAATTCAAGAAGATGAAAGTTCAGGTCTTGATGCTGCTGTTAATAAAGTAGATGAAATTAGAAATAAAATAAACTGTGCAGAATGGAAAAGTAGAGAATTAGAAGCTTTATTAACAACTATAATCTTAGCTCCAGAGATGTTGGAGGATATTGATCCAAACACTGATGGAATCCAAGTTCGTATAAGACCTGATCTCCCTGGTGATGACGATGGTGACGGTATAATTACAGCTGATCTACCTACTGTAAAAAGAGCTTTCATATCTATTAATTCATATATTAAAGAATTAGGCGAATCACAGTCATTTTGGGAAAAAGAAGAAGAAAGTAGAATGAAAGAAGTACTCCAAGGACCAGTACAAAAAGATGAAATGTTTTATGGGGTTAAAGAAGGCGTGGGGCTAGTTGGAATAACTGCAATAACAAAATTACAAGATTCACTAAATGATCTAATTCGCAATCCGGATTCCCTCGGAGATGCAAATCAAATACGAGCAGCACTTGATTTTACAATGATGCATTTTAGTACACAGCTTGAAAAAGCAAAAGATGAGCCTTGGTATGAAGAGCTTAAAGAGCTTATGGCAGATAGGCAAAGGCTTGTTCAAGAACAGCTTGTAAGCACCACAAAGCAACTTGAAAGTTTTGACAAATTATTGTCTGATTTGATTTCTAATCCAGATGGAAAACAAATAGATGTCGATCCAAACACTAGTGGAATCCAGGTTCACAGTGTAGACTTTAGCTACTCTGATAGAATCGATGAGAATGGAAACGTTACAATTGATGCAAATATAGTAAGGCAAGCATTATTTTCACGCAGGGCTTTAATGGGAGAATTAATAAAAGAACAAAAGTTTTTAAGTAAAGTAGCACCACCAGAAGAAACTCCTTATCTAGAACTAATAAATCACATGCAAAACAATACTCCAATACAGCTTGAAGTCGCAAAAAAACAGCAAGAAAGTTTAATCACCCTGTTATCCACTTTAATCTCTAATCCAAGCTCCCTTACTGATATTGACTCATCAAAAGAAGGGGTACAAGTGTACATTGATGGTATAGGAAATATCGATGTAGATGTAAATCCAGATTCAATAATGACTTTAGTAAAATCTTTAGTAAAAGAACAAAAGCGTCTTAGTAAAACAGATGAACTGGATGAAGCCTTTGATTCTCTTACTGGACCAAGGAAGAAGTTCTATGATATTAACAAGCAAGGTATGAAAAATTGGCAAGAAAGTTTAAATACTATTTTATCTACTTTACCTTTTGATCCAAGCACTCTTCCTGATGATGATTCAGGGAATATATATGATAATTTTAGCCCTATCTTCCAACACCTCTATGCTACAAGGGCTCTTATCGGCGAATTAACATTTAAGCAAGCATTCTTAGAGGATGTGCTAAGCTCCAATCAATACACGAGTGGGATAACAAATACTAATACTTCCTCTACAAATACAAATGCTGAAATTATCAATCGAGAAGAATCTCTAACACAAAAAATAACAGAGCCAAAACTCACTTTACCTGAAAGTCCTTCACAAGCTTTTACAAAACCTGCACCACGTCCACGAAATCGTAGATAAATATTGCTAAAAAGATGTCGATAAGGTTTTGAAAAAATATCTCTAGTAGTGTATTAAGCTTTGTTTAAGGTTTTTAAAAATATATAACTTGTAACCAAAGGGTAAATTTCTTTTATGTTTTATCTTTATATTTTTAGAGATGTTTAGAAAGGAAAAAACACAAGATGCATAAAATGCAAGAAATGTTTGCAAGTCTTGGAATCTATGAAATAATTTTATTCATGGCTATTATAATCGGGCTTGTTAGAACACAAATATTTTAACGATTATTTTCTTCTAGCTTTCTCTCAAGCTCAGCAATTATGTTTGGTATATCTGCTCTCTGATCTAAAAGTCCATGTCTTACTTCTGGACTAGATTCAATAAGTTCTTTATGAGAGTCACTTATGTTCCCGTTGTGGTAGGCATCCATAATTTCACCAAGAATTTCTAATCTGTCAATGTTACCACTTAATTCTTCTATTTGTTGTGGTGTAAGAATAGGATAGTGTTCTATGAAATACACAGGTACTAATTCAGGCTCATTTTCAAAACCTTGCTTTACTTCTAAATTTATCTCTTTTATTTTTTCCCCACCTTCAAGTCCTACTGGTTCACCAGATGAATATTGCAGATCTTTTTGTTTTAGTTCTTCCAACTGTTCTCTGGAGAGAATTTGATATGGTGTATAAAACTGTTTTGTATTAAATACTATTCTTGACATGCTACTAACCCCTTTCAAAACTTTAATATTTTACAAACAACACTGTGGATATTAAATAAATTTTAGAAAGAATTAATCTCACCTTTAGATATACCGATTTGGGCTAGTCTACATTACACAATACACACCCACTCTTATCTGCAGTTCAATGTTAATATTGTATTGAAGTTATACCTGATAGAAAAAGATAGGTGGAGAATGAACGTTGAAAAAGTAAAACAAGCATTATCTAAAGTAAACGATCCGGAATTACAAAAAGATTTAGTCTCGCTAAATATGGTACGTGACATAAAGATTGATGGGGATAAGCTTTCACTAACGATTATGCTAACTACTCCTGCCTGCCCATTAAAAGGAGTAATTGAAGAAGAGTGTAAAACTGCATTAATTGGAGTTGGGTTTAAAGCTGAAAATATTAAAATCAATATGGCAGGTGAAGTTCGCCAGCATAATATTGCTGGTAAAGAAGGACCAAAAGGAATTAATCAAATTATTGCAATAAGTTCTGGTAAAGGTGGAGTAGGAAAGACAACTGTTTCTGTAAATATTGCAATTGCATTATCACAAATGGGAGCAAAAGTAGGACTGCTTGATGCAGATATAACAGGACCCAATATACCAATCATGATGGGATCACAAGAACCCCCAAAAGTAGAAAATGGAAAGATTCTTCCCAAAGAAAATTATGGAATTAAGTATATTTCAATGGGAGTACTAGTTCCACCAGATCAGCCTGTAGTCTGGCGAGGACCAATGTTAGATGGTGTAATTAAACAGTTTCTAAGAGATGTAATATGGGGTGAGCTGGATTATTTAATAGTTGATCTTCCTCCTGGAACAGGAGATGCACAGCTTACTATTTGTCAAACTGTACCACTAGCTGGTGGAGTAATAGTTACTACGCCACAAGATGTTGCATTGCTTGATAGCAAAAAATCAGTAAACATGTTTAAACAAATGAAAGTCCCCATTTTAGGTATTGTTGAAAATATGAGTTTCTTTATTTGTCCAAAGTGTAATGAAAGAAGTGAAATATTTAGTTATGGTGGTGGAGAATCTGCAGCTAAAAATCTAAGTGTACCTTTTTTAGGAAGGATTCCAATTGAACTTGAAGTTAGGATTGGAGGAGATTCGGGAAAACCAATAACAAACACAAATCCCAATCATCCTATTTCTAAAATTTTTAAAGATGTAGCAAGTCAAATTGCAGCTAGTGCATCAGTAACAACTTTTAACATAAAACAACCAGTAAGTGCATGTTAGCTTCTGAGTTATATTTCTGTTTCTATCTACCGCTCGTTTCGCACTAATGCTTAACTCGCTCTTTCTTGACATGGCGCTTTTTGGTGAATAAATCACACAAAAAGCTTATTTATGGTCTTATACATTATAACTAGGCAGTAACAAATTTCTGTTAATATATCAATTATGACTACAACTCAAAATATTGATGCTCAGGATAAAGATCTAGATCATGGTGAAAGCATACTTGCAAAAATTGCACTTGAAGCAGAACTAGCTGATTATTCACCAGTTAAAGGGTGCATGGTTATAAGACCCTATGGCTATGCTATCTGGGAGCAGGTTCAGTCATCACTTGACAAGATGATTAAAGACACTGGACATCAAAATGCTTACTTCCCTTTATTTATCCCTGAAAGTTTTTTAAAAAAGGAAGCCGAACATGTAGAAGGTTTTGCTCCTGAATGTGCAGTAGTAACATATGGTGGGGGAAAAGAGCTAGAAGAAAAACTTGTTGTTAGACCTACTTCTGAAACCATTATTAATTACATGCTTAGCAAGTGGATTCACTCTTATCGTGACTTGCCTGTTTTACTTAATCAATGGGCAAATATTGTTAGATGGGAAATGAGAACTCGACTTTTTTTAAGAACTACTGAGTTTTTGTGGCAAGAAGGACATACTGCTCATGCGACCTTTGAAGAAGCAAATGAAGAAACAAGAAAAATGTTAGAAATTTACAAAACTTTAAGTGAACAGTTTCTTGCAATTCCTGTAATAGATGGTATTAAAACTGATAGCCAACGTTTTGCTGGTGCTGTGACTACTTATTGTATTGAAGGATTAATGAAGGATGGAAAAGCTCTTCAGATGGGGACTTCCCATTATCTTGGTCAAAATTTTGCACGAGCCTTCGATACTAAATTTCAGGATCAAAATGGACAACTGCAACATGTTCATCAAACCAGCTGGGGTGTTTCAACTCGATTAATTGGTGCAATTATAATGACACACAATGATGAGAAAGGATTAAAATTACCGCCGAAGATCGCTCCTGTACAAATTATTATTGTCCCAATTTATAAAGAGCTTCAGGAAAGAGAACTTGTGTTAAGTAAATGTAAAGAAATACTAAGTTCTTTAAAGGATGATTTTAGAGTAAAAATTGATGATAGAGATCAATTTACTCCCGGCTGGAAATTTAATCACTGGGAAATAAAAGGTGTCCCAATACGAATAAACTTAGGGCCAAAAGATATAGCAAATAACGTAGTCGAAATTGTAAGAAGAGATACAAATCAAAAGCTCAAAAACATACCACAAGATGGACTAAAACAGTATCTGTTAAACTTGTCAACCGAGATACAAGAAACACTATTTACGCAAGCTAAAGACTTTCAGGCAAGAAATACCTTTACAGTTACTAATGAAGATGAGTTTAGTAAGAAAATACTAAGTGGTGGTTTTTTAATAGGTTTTTGGTGTGAAAATACAACTTGTGAAGAAATTTTAAAACAAAAATATAAAGCAACGATTCGATGTATTCCATTTAAATTGCCTGTTGACCAAATGAAAGAAGAAGGTTATTGTATCGTATGTAATAAGAACTCAAAGCAAAGAGTTGTTTTTGCAAAAGCTTATTGACCTTAGTAACATTTTAGGAAATATTTATCAAAGGAGATTATATGTTAACAGCCCCTCAAGTACCTGCTATAACTTTAGGTCAAAAAAAAGTAGAAGAAATCCCTTGGAAAATTTTAATAGTAGATGATGAAGCATCTATAAGAAGAATACTGGCATTTAGATTACAACAAAAAGGTCATAATATTCTTACTGCAACAAATGGGGTAGAAGCATTTGAATTGTTTAATCAAGCACTTCCTGATCTTGTAATCATTGATCTTATGTTGCCTGAAATGTGTGGATTTGAATTAACTGAACAAATACGAAAAAAATCTTATGTTCCTATAATTATTCTTTCTGCATCTACTGATGAAGCCAGTATAATAAAAGGGCTTGAGCTTGGTGCTGATGATTTTGTGAAAAAACCATTTAGTCCGTTAGAGCTTGAAGTCAGAATTAAAGGTTTACTGGATCGTATCGGAAGAGTTCATTCAATTGAAGAACAAACCCAAAATCAAAGTACTCATGTAGGCCAAGTAATATTAATTGAAGATGTAAAAATTGATATTGCTAAACGACAAGTGTTTAGAAAAGGTCAACGAGTACACCTTACTGAAAAAGAATTCGCATTGCTTGAAACCTTAGTTAAATACTCTGGTGAACCAATGACACATGAGCAATTACTAGAAGAAGCCTGGGGATTTCCTGTTAGAACCCAATCTGATGTTTATATAGTAAGGACACATGTCAGCAGATTGCGCAGTAAACTTGAAGATAATCCAGATGAACCAACTTTAATACAAACCGTCAGAGGAATTGGTTATAAATTACCAAAGGTAACTTAGTAACGTTAAAATAATAAAATGTTCCTGAAGAAATTATTTATTTCATTTCTTCTGATTTTGTTGGTATACCCTACTGTAAGTTGTTCCAATCAAAACCAGGCTTATGTCTTTCGAAAAGATAACATAAAAGTTGCTCTGGTAGTTTCTGGACCAGTTAATGATGGTTCTTGGAATGAAGCTGCATATAAAGGATTAAAACGATTTCAGGAAGATTATAAAGCAAAAATTTCGGTAATTGAAAAAGTAAGTTTAGTAGATGCTAAAGAAGTATTTAAAGAATTAGCAGAAAGACATTTTAATTTAATAATAGCCCATGGACATGACTATGGTATTGCTCTTAAAAAAATTGCAAAGATGTATCCAGAGGTATTTTTTTGTGTGACAGGTGCTCAAATAAGCCAATTTCCAAATCTATGTTCTTTTAACTTTAAAGATGAGCAATATGGGTATTTGCTTGGAGTAGTAGCTGGATTAAATACATCAACAAATAAAGTAGGAATTGTTGTTGGTAAAAAATTACCATCTGTTGAAAATACAATTATTGGAATGCGGCAAGGTTTAAAATCAATCAATCCTAAAGCTGATCTTGTTGTTTCTTATATAAATGATTGGGGTGATATTGCAAAAGGTAAAGAAGCTGGAATTACTCAAATTAATACAGGAATAGATATAATTACTCATCTTGCCGATGCAAGTGGTATCGGTGTAATTAAAGCTGCTGAAGATGCAGATATTTTAGCGATCGGAGCCATTACGGATCAGCATGACTTAGCTCCAACAACAGTTATAACAAGTGGTTTACAGGATGCTTCTCAACTAATATATTTAGCTTGTGAATTTTATAAAGAACAAATCTTAGAACCAATAATATATAAGTTTGGGTTAAAACATCAAGTGATTGATTTGGCACCTAGTTATGGAAATATCGATCCTACGATAGAAACAAAAATAAATAGAATTAAAAGCGAGCTTACTGATATAGAAGTAGCACAGGATGAGCAAAGTGAAAACATAAGAAAAAAGGGACACGGCTCGCTTAAATTATAGAGCTAGTTTAGACAAAACAAACTTAGTATGATTATAATTTAATCCACCTTGCCAGTATAAGATATACGGTTCACGCATAGGGGCATCACAGGAAAGTTCTATCGTAGAGCCCTCAATAAACGTTCCACCAGCCATAATGACCTCATCTTCATAACCGGGTAATTTACATGGAACTGGTGTTAGATGACTATTTACTGGACTGCTTGCCTGAACAGTTTTACAAATCTTTTCAAGTAAAGTTCTGTTTTTTAATTTTATTGCAACAACAATATCTGTTTTTATATCTAATGGACCGGGATTAGTTTCATAACCAAGTTTTCGAAAAAGATAACTTGTAAGAGAAACTCCTTTTAATACTTGAGTTACTGTATGTGGTGCAAAAAATAAGCCTTGTAAAATTATCCTATTCAAATCAAACATGCAACCACCCTTTTCACCAATACCGGGTGAAGTTAGTCTACAAGCAGCTAATTTAACAAGGTCTTGTTTACCTGCTATATAACCACCAACAGGAACAATACCGCCTCCAATATTTTTAATTAATGAACCACAGGTTAAGTCAGCACCTACATTTGTGGGCTCTAGCTCTTCAGTAAACTCACCAAAACAGTTATCTACAAAACAAACAATATTTTTATTTATTTTTTTTACGATAGAAATTACACTTTTAATGTCTTCTATTGTCAAAGACTTTCGCCATTGATAACCTTTTGATCTCTGGATAAAAACCATTTTTGTATTTGGTGAAACATAAAGAGGAATTTTATCTAAGTCTAACTCCAAGCCATTTTTTAAAGGAATTTCTTTATAAGTAATTCCAAAGCTTTTCAAAGAAGAGTTATAATTATCACCAATACCAATTACCTCATGTAAAGTATCATATGGTTCACCTGCTATGGAAACCAGTTCATCACCAGGTCTTAAACATCCAAATAAACAACAGGTAATAGTATGAGTTCCTGATACAAAATGTGGTCTTACAATAGCCGATTCTGTTCCAAATATCTGAGCAAATATTTTATCCGTCTTCTCTCTGCCAATATCATCATGTCCATATCCAGTAACCCAGCTAAAGTGTTGTTCACCTAATTGATTATCAATAAATGCTTGTAGTATCTTGTTAAAATTATTCTGTTCAATTTTTTCAAGATACTGGAAGTGGCTGGTAAGGTGTTTTTCCCCTTCATCTATAAGCCTGGCTAGTTTTCTTGTATCTGGTGTATTTTCTGCACTTATATTTGCTATATTCATCTTTTATCCTCAATCTTTCACTACTTCACCATATAATGTCCAGGGTGTAGTTTTCATAACTTTAACATTTACTAATTTTCCGATTAATCCATCAGTTGGTTTGGCATCTACAATTACCAATTTATTATTTCTTGTTCGACCAGCTAATTTTTCTTCATTTCTTGCACTGGTTCCTTCAATAAGAACTTCCTGTATAGTGCCAATTAGTCTTTTATGTTTTTTGTCTAGAATATCTTTTATAGTTTGGTTTAAATATCGAAATCTTTCATTTTTTTCTTCTTCAGGTATTTGCTTTTCCCAAGCTGCGCTTGGAGTATTTGATCTTGGTGAGTATACTGATATATTACAAATATCAAATTCGATTTCCTGAACAATCTTTACGGTATTTAAAAACTGCTCTTGAGTTTCTCCAGGAAAGCCTACAATAAAATCACTTGAAAGTCCTGTATCTGGGATTTCAGTTCGAATTTTTTCTGCCATTCTTTTATATTTATCTACAGAATAAACTCTTGCCATTCGTTTTAAAACAGTATCATCACCTGATTGCATTGGAATATGAAAATATTCACATGCTTTAGGTAGCTTACTGACAGTATCAATTAATTCATCGGTTACATGAAAAGGATGTCCTGTAAGAAATTTAATTCTTTCAATTCCTTTTATGTTATGAACATGCTTTATTAACTTAGCTAGTGAATACTGTGGATCTGTTGGTATAAATCCAAAGGTTGCTTTTTCTTTCGAATAAGCAGGATCAAGATCATATCCATAGGCAGTTACATTCTGACCAAGTAGAGTAATTTCTTTATACCCATCATTTGCTAATGTCTGAATCTCTTTAAAAATCTCTTCTGGTCTACGACTCTTTTCTCTTCCTCTTACCTGTGGCACAATACAATAAGTACAGTTAAAATTACAACCTAAAATTACGTTGACCCATGCAGTGACTTTATTTTGCCTAATGACAGGTAATTCTGGAAGTTCATATGGTAATTCATCTGTAATTTCAAAAACTTTTTCTCCCTTTTCTGCTTTCTGTACAAACTCAGGAAGTTTATGAATGTTATGTGTTCCAAAAACAATATCTACATATGGAAAATTTTTCTGAATCCAATCTTTTTTATCTTGTGCTACACAACCACTAACACCAATAAGCAAATTAGGATTTTGTCTCTTTTTTTTTGCTACAACACCAAGGTGTCCATAAAACCGTTCATTTGCAGCTTCACGAATTGTACAGGTATTAGAAAGACATAAATTTGCTTTATCAATGTCTTCAGTAGCCTTATAGTCAATTTCATCTAAAAGCCCGAGCATATG
>JAHFBD010000242.1 GCA_023250175.1 Candidatus Melainabacteria bacterium | reverse complement strand
ATATTATTTGACTTATCTTTTGCAACAATTTTAATTTCATTATTACCATCATTTAAAAACTGTGCATCACTTGAAAAGTTAACAATGTTTGGCGAAGATGAACCTTCTGAAGTTAAGACAGCGATTTTACCATTTACAGTTATACTATCAATCAGAGAGCCTGTCCCATCTACTTTTCCTAAAACAAGAATTCTTTTTGTATTTAAAATCCTTGATTCTTGCGGTGTAGAAATAGTTATGTCTGGTGGAGTAGTGTCAGTTACAACTGTTATAGCAGTTCCTTTTTTAACCTGGAAAAGACTATCATATTTGCTTATCTTTACTGAGCTATCTATATTTGATTTAGCTCCAATTAAAACATCTAAAGTTCCTATATCTTGAAACTTCGGTGTAGTACCCGTTATCGTAAGTCCGTCACTTGACAGAGTAGCATTTGGTGAGCATAGCTGATTTGTCCCAAAGCAAATCATTGTATTAGAAAATATTGCAGGATTTATAAATCCATTGATAGTAAAATCAGTATCAGATCCTGTAAACCCAGAATTTGGATTTATGCTTTTAAGTATGGGTCCAAGATTTAAGTCTTGAATTATACTAACAGAAGGTTCTGTGTTAGTGTTAGGGCTAATAGCATAACGACCATTTGGATCAATTTGTATAAAGCTTTGTCCATTATCATTTGAGACAGGGATTTCAGAAATCAAAGATAAATCTCTAAGAGAAAGAATTTTTAATTGTTTTTTTTGTGCTTTTAATACAAGGATATAAACTTTACTTTGATCAGGAGAGATAGTTACATCAAGAGTTATACTTCCATCAGGGAATGTAACAGTTTTAGTACTAGATAATGATCCATCACTTTGAATGCCTGTTTTATACACTTTTAGTCCAATAGGATCATCTAAAACAGTTCCTGCAGATATTATGGTTTTTCCGTCAGGAGATATTACTGAAATAGTTGGACCATCTGAAGCTTTATCTAGTATTTGAGATCTAAGTTTATTGTTTTCTAAATTGAGCAAATGTAAAACATGATTTCCACCAAGAGAGCTAATTACAGCTTGTTTAGAAAATAAATCAGTACTTACTATGCCCAGAAAGTCATCTAATAGCGTACTTAATGTTTGATCAATAGTTACTTTGATTAAAGAACCAGTATCAATACTATAAACTGAAACTGATTGTGAAGCCGTATCATTATAAGTAATTAATGCTTTTTTAAAGTCCGGTGTTACTTGAATGGATTGAACAGTGTCAGGTAAAGAAATACGGTTAGTTATTTGATCTGTATCTGTATCAATTGTTAATAGGGCTGGTGTTCCTGTAAAACTTCCAGCAATTAGTTTTTTCCCTTCAGGATCTATAAAGACTGGAGTCCCTATTTGCAATTCCATGGAGGTTACTGACATTAGTTCTTTTACAGTATTGCTTGTCAGGTCAATAATTTGAACAAGAGTATTTTCTGTTTTAATAGGTTCTCTGTAAATAACTGCTTTTTTGCTGTTTTGACTTAAAGAAATATTTAAAAGAGGTGCATCAGTACTACTTTGAAGTAATGGTATGATTTGACCTTCAGAAAAACCTGCTTGTGAAAAATTGAATCTTCGCAAATTGATTCCAGATTGTCCTTGATTTGAAGAGTCCGCTACTAGTACAAATGAACCATCATTTGAAATACTGGTATCAGTTGGTCTTTTAAAACAATGCGAGTCATGACAGTTTGGAAAAAGATTAACTGTTTCTAGTCGTATATTTTTTTCAATACCAGGTTCACTATTTAAAAGTATTTTATTAGCTATTTCTGCCTGGGATCGTAAAATAGTAAGTGATAAAAATACAAAATATATGGCCAGATAAAGACTTGCCTTTACAATATTTTTATTGTAATAATCAATTTTATTAACGATTTTCAAGTAACACCTCAATAATTGTTTACCCCATTTTTACCAGGTTAGTTTAATAATGTATGTGATTCTTGACACATATTTATAAAACTATGTAGATAATAGATGTGATAAGAGTCATATTTTGGGTTAACTAAGGTTTTAGGTATAATTTTACGAGTATCATCAAAAAATGAGAAAGCATAATGAATCCTGAAAATATAGAAGTGAAGCGTTAATGAGAAATGAAAATAAGTAATCAAATCTCTGATATACAAGTGAAGATTTGTCTAAATACGACAAATCGAAACATCGAGAAGCAAGATCACAAAAAGCGGAATAAATTGAGTAGGGTATCATTTAATACCCGAAACAATTTATGGAGCGTTATATAAAATGAACAATAGAAGTGCAGCAAGAGAACTAATAATTTTGGCATTGCCTCAACTACCAAAAGAAGAGACTAAACTAGAAAGCATTGATTTAGAAAAGCTTTTTCTTGCACTAAGTCGATCTTTAAGCGATTATGCAAAATTGAATATAACATCAGTTGCTTCAGATTTACAAAAAATAGAAAAATATTTCTTGAATGCAGAAATCGATCATCCAGACAATGAAGAACGAACAAGTCAAATAAAGCCAGTTCTAATTCCTGACACAAAAGTTTTACGTGAAAAAATATCTGAGATTCAAAATGCAGCAACACAACTATATAGCATTTTAGAACTACCTGAATTAATTACACATACCAAACAAGATCCAAGTGTTCTTTATGCACAAGAACTTTTAAAGCATTATATTCAGAATAAAGAAAAAGTAAATGAAGTCATTGAACAAGCTGCCCAGCATAGGAACAAGGATAAAAAGTGGAAGTTAAATAGAATGGTTAGATTAGATAGAGATATTCTTAGAATTGCTACATGTGAACTATTGTTTTTTCAGGATACACCTACAGAAGTCATTTGTGATGAAGCTGTAAAAATAGCAGATAAATATGGCGGAGATGAAAGTAAAAAGTTTGTAAATGGGGTTTTAAGAGATGTTGTGGAGTTAGCAAGAAAACCCATATCGTAGAGAATCGCCAAGTACGGAATGGTCGGGATCATTCCGTACGATTATATCAAAGCCGCTCTATAAGCACTTTCTACAAGCTCTTTTGTGACTGGTTGCATGGGATTGGTTATGGCAGAAATATCTTTCATAGCATTTGGAGTCATAGCTTCAATATCAGCTTCTTTTACACCACATTCACTTAGATTCATAGGTATGCCAAGCTCTTTATTTAGCTTTTCAATTTCTAGTATAAATCTATTAGCTGCTTCATCTTGGGGCAAGTTTTCAAGCTCAAGTCCAAAACTACCTGCCATTGTAATGTATTTTGGTGCTGAAACTTTTTTGTTTATTCTTAATACATGTGGAAGCATAATTGCATTGGCTAAACCATG
>JAHFBD010000057.1 GCA_023250175.1 Candidatus Melainabacteria bacterium | reverse complement strand
AGGGGATTTTACCACCTCCCACAAATGATAAAGGCGATGTAAATGGAGATAGCACTATAAATATAAAAGATCTAGACCTCCTAAGAAATGTGTTAAGTAGAGGAGATATGAATAAAGATGGGAAGATTGATGCCACAGATTTTAGGCTTTTAAATGAAGCAGTTATCCGTGAACTGTTTTCACCATCACAAGAAGTCGGTTCACAAGACAATAAACAACCAGTGAAATTAAAACAAGGTGATATTAATGCCGATGGAAAGGTTGATTATACGGATTATTTTATAATGTACAGAGCTATGAAAAATGGTGATATGAATAGTGATAAGCAACTTGACTCTAAAGATGTCAGCCTTTTACAACGAAAGGTCATACCTCCTCCTATCATGCGAAGTCAAGAAACCTAAATAGAAGCCTTTTTATATAAACATGTTATTCCTGGTAGAGGTTTACCTTCAATAAATTCTATTGAAGCACCTCCACCAGTACTAACATGACTAAACAAATCAAACGATATATTTAATTTTTCTATAGCAGATACAGAATCTCCACCACCTACAACACTAACTGATTTTTTCTTAGTAATGTCTACCTGTGCTTCAATTTATAAAATCTGATTTAAAAATTTCTGTTCTTAAATTTCTATTAATCTGTCTTTGGTATGCTTCTGTTTAGTAATCACATTATCAAGGGAAACCTCCACAGCAAAAAAAAATCAAGACACAAAACTTAAAAACAATTCACCAAAGAAATTCTTTTTTAACTCAATTCTTTTACTTTACATTAATTAAGTAGGACTATTATTTCCTAATGAATTACTAAATATTTTCCAAGGAGAAGACTTTATAGTAATTAGAAATGGTGGAGGAATCATGTTTATATTAGTGGTTGGTTTTTTGCCTCAGGATAAACAAGTTAGTGAAAGTTCTACTTTGACAAATAAACCCAAAAGTATCTTTCCAGAAATGGATTCTGACGAGGTTTTGAGAAATTTACTTACGGAGGAAACCACTACATCTAGACCAGAGGGGATTTTACCACCTCCCACAAATGATAAAGGCGATGTAAATGGAGATAGCACTATAAATATAAAAGATCTAGACCTCCTAAGAAATGTGTTAAGTAGAGGAGATATGAATAAAGATGGAAAGATTGATGACACCGATTTTAAACTTTTGAATGAGGCTATTATTCGAGAGTTGTTTTCACCCCCACCGTTAGATCAATTACAAAACACAAAACCAGAGTACCCAGAGGATAGAAAACAAGGTGATATTAACGCAGATGGAAAAGTCGATTATACCGATTACTTTGTAATGTATAGAGCCATGAAAAATGGTGATATGGATGGTAATAAAAAACTTGACGCTACAGACGTCAGACTTTTAGGGCAGAAAATTGGTGTATGTCCACCACCACCTCCTCCTCAACCCACTGAAATAGAAGTTGTAGATGGTGGCGTAGATTATATAGCAGGAACTAGCATGACCCTAAAAATAGGAGGGGTAGTATATAAGACCGGTTACAGTGCAGTTGACGGCATTAACATTGATTCTTTAAAAGCAGAGGATGGCTCAGTTGCACCCGATAACATAAAAAATCTTGTAAAAGCTCATGAGCAACAAATTATAGAAATTGCAGGTGCTTTGTCATATGGTGAACCTGTAGATAGCAGAATAATTCCTCTTCCTATTGAAGATCCAGAGGAACCAGTAAATCCAAAAGAGCCATCTATCCACCCACTGCCTCCCATCCATCCATGAGGAAACTAAGAAACCTGAATAGAAGTCTTTTGTTTCTACCTGCCGCCGGTTTTTTCGCTATGCTCCCAAAACCGGCTTTCCAGAGTACTTCCAATCCGTCATTTATAAAATACATTACGATTTTACCAAATAAATCGAATAAAATCTTACCTTATAAGTTGTTTACTTAGAGATATTACACTAGCTAGGTAGTAACAGTTTTTTATCTAAGCATGTTATTCCTGGTAAAGGCTTACCTTCAATGAATTCTATTGAAGCACCTCCACCAGTACTAACATGACTAAATGAATCAAATGGTATATTTAATTTTTCTATAGCAGATACAGAATCTCCACCACCTACAACGCTAACTGATTTTTTCTTAGTGATGTCTACCAGTGCTTCAGCAATGGTTTTTGTACCATTCATAAATTGATCATCTTCAAACATTCCCATTGGTCCATTCCAGAATAAAGTTTTAGATTGGCTAATTAACTTAGCAAATTTTTCTGCAGATTTAGGACCAATATCCAACCCCATATAACCTTTTGGTATTTTATCTATAGAATAGATATGTAATTCTTTGTTGGATTTTTTAGTATCCAGGTCTTCTTTTTTTGCACAAACCATATCTTCAGGAAGTATTAAAGCTACAGCATGTTCTTCTTTTAAAAGATTAATATCTTTTATTAACGGTAGGGCAGATTCTTCATATAATGATTCACCTATCTCTCCACCTTTGGCCTTAATAAAAGTAAATGCCATAGCACCACCTATTAACAGGGTATCCACTTTAGGAATTAATCGTTCAAGTACATTAATCTTGGATGAAATCTTGCTACCACCTATTATTGCAGTAAATGGCCTTATCTGATTTATAAGTATCTTGCTTAGTGAATCTACTTCTTTTTGTAAAAGTAACCCGGATAAACAAGGACTCAGATAAGCACAGACACCAGCAGTACTAGCATGTGCTCTATGACTAGTTCCAAAAGCATCGTTTACATATATCTCAAATGGCTTTGCTAAGTTTCTGGCAAAATCCGGATCATTTTTTTCTTCTTCTTTGTAAAAACGGACGTTTTCAAGTAAACAAATATCACCATTTTGTAAAGAGTCAATTATTTTTTGCACCTCAGGACCAATAGAATCATTAATTTTTTTAACTGGTTTTCCAAGCAGTTCAGATAAACGTTTTGCTATAGGATCCATTTTTAAGTCACTATCAAACCCTTTTGGTCTACCTAAATGAGAAACCAATGTTACTTTTGCTTTTGATTCTACTAAATATTTAATAGTAGGAATAGAAGCTTTAATTCTTAAATCATTTGTGATTAAAGTTTGCCCATCTTTTTTTTCTATGGGTACATTAAAATCCACCCTAACTAAAACTCTCTTATTTTCTAAGTTTTTTTGTGGAATATCTTTAATCGTTAATTGATCCATAAGATTTAATTAATTATCAATTATCAACTATTAATTGTCAATTATATTTAGTATGAGTTTATTTAGTTTATTATTAGCTCTAGTTACTGCATTTAATACTTCAAGGTGGGATGGTTTATGATTAGGGTTCCAGACATTACTAATTACAGAAATCCCCGCAAAATCCAAATTTAAGCTCTTGGCACAAATCATTTCTGGGATTGTTGACATGCCAACAGCACTTGCACCTAATGATTGTAATAATCTAATCTCTGAATAAGTTTCATATGAAGGTCCTCGGTTAGCAGCATAAACTCCAGGACAAATATATCTTTTAAATTTTCGTTGGATGAGGCTAGTTAATTGAGTTTTCACTTCTTTAGGCTGTTGTATTATACTGCTTAAAACTCCTCTTTCTGTTGGTTGCATTAAATCAATAAATCCCGTGATTAACATAAGATCCCCATTCTTTAATTTTTTATTAATTCCTCCTGCTGCATTTGTCATTATTATTTTTTTTATCCCAAGCTCATAAGCTAATTTAATAGTTGTCGTGACATCTAAAATGTCATATCCTTGATATAAATGTCGCCTTCCAGAAAATACTAAAACTGATGCCTTGTTTATTTTATATAACTTTAGTGTACCTTCATGCCCTTTTATTGTGTGTAATTTCCTAGAACTTAGAGTTAAGGACTGAGCTTTAGACATTAGCTCATTAAAAACAGGCAATTGATTATATTTAATTTCTAAAGTCGGACTATACTCTTTGAAGACTTTAATTCCTGAGCCAGTTATAATTGCAATTTGAGGTATTGCTGTGAATCTTTTTATAAGTAATTTCTTTGTTTGTTTTAGAAGAAAGCCCTTCATTATAATACTTCTGTTTTCTTTTTTTTATTCTATACCCCTACTCTTTAATAATTCTACTGTAGTTTTTGCAAAAGATAATGAAAAAATAGGTGTTTTATATAGTTATAAAAATGTTACGGCTTATGAAAATAACAATATAATTGGCTTTTATCAATTGTGGAAGTCTTTTTTAGAAACTTTCGATGGGACATTTTTCAACTCCCAGTTTTTATGTAACCTATCCACAGAGACAAAAACAGAAGATCTCGGACTAAATGTAATATTTTTTCCTTTAGCTATAGATATTGATCCAGAGGAACATAGTTTTTTAAATCGGTTTTTAGACTCCGGGGGGAAATTAATTATTTCTTCTGGAGTTGGTACTATTTCAGCTGAGTTGAAGTTGTTTTTAGATGAGCATGGAATTAAGATTGCTGAAAATCAAATTACAAGAAGCCCACTAGATTTAAAGCATAAAGTTGATAACTTGTTAACTGTACTTCCAAGCGGAAGTTTTTACACCACAATTGATCCTGCAACTGATAAAAAAGTTTCAGCCCGGTGGCAAGAAAATAATCAAATAGCTATTTGTGGTTCTGATAATCTTGTATTTTTTGGATATGCCTGGGGGCAGGATGTTGAAAAAAATAATGATATAAAAACTTTGCAAGAAACAATAAATTATTTTTGGGATGGGCTTACTCCAAAGCTTACAAAAGAAATCACAAAAGAGGAATTTAAAAAACTTATGGAAGGAATTTCTTCCATAAAAGAAGAGGCTAAATCAGTTATTCAAATATCAGAACAACTAAATCTTCCTGTTATTAAATATAAACTTAGAAAGCATTTTGAAAATGGAGAGGCATTTTTAAATGATTTCAGTACTGATTATTTGTTTGCGAATCCCCTTGAAGCAAGGGAAAGTGCTCGGTTAGCTAGAAATGAATTTGCAATTGTTTATTCATTAGGTATACCTGTACGAGATGTAGAGATTAGAGCTGTCTGGCTAGACAGAGGAAGCATCGTAGCTTGCAGGGATTCTCTTGAGTTAACTAATTTAATTAAAAATCTTGCTAAGATGGGCTTTAATGTAATATTTTTTGAAACAGTAAATGCAGGCTATCCTATTTATCCTTCAGAATTTTTACCTCAGAATCCCCTGATTAAAGGATGGGATCCCCTAAAAGTAGCAACAGAGGCTGCTCATGCTTATGGTGTAGAACTGCATGCCTGGGTATGGACTTTTGCTGTCGGAAATACAAGGCACAATCTTCTAATAGATAAATCAGTTCAATATCCTGGTCCAATAATTTCTAACAAAGGTAGAAGCTGGGCTCTATCTGGTGAGAATGGTGAATTAAGAATTGACATGCAGCCTGAATTTTGGGTAAGTCCTGCAAATAAAAAAGCTTGTGAATTTCTTCAAGACCTATTTACTGAGATTATTACAAAATATGATGTCGATGGATTACAACTTGATTATATAAGATTCCCATTCCAAAAAGACTATGCTCAAGCTGGTTTTGACTTCGTTACAAAAAACAGTTTCAAACAAGCTACAGGTAAGTTACCGTTAAATAAAGGCCCTATAAATAAGACGTGGAGAGAATGGAAAGCAGAACTTGTAAGTGATTTTGTAAAAAATACAAGTCTAAAGTTAAAGGGGATTAAACCAAAACTAAAAATTTCAGTTGCAGTATTTGCCATAGATCACTCTTTAAGGATGAAGTTGATTCAACAAGACTGGGAAAAATGGCTTATGAATAAATGGGTTGATGTCGCATATCCATTTTATTATTCCTTTTCTAAGGATGAGGTAAAGATGAGGCTTGAAAGAGAGCGACACTATACCAATGATCAAGGAATTATAATACCTGGGTTCAATCTTAGAGTACTAACTGAAGGTGAGCTTGCAGAGAGAATTTCAGCTGCACGTAATGCCGGCGCACTTGGCATTTCATTATTTGCTTCTGAGCATATTAATACTCAGAAACAAGATTTACTTAAACTAGGACCATTTAGAGAACAAACAGTTCTTATCCCTTATAACGATCCTTTTTTAGCAAGTCAAAAGATATTAGATGAATTTGCTTCTATTGTTGAAAAAATTACTTCTCGACAAGCTTACTCTGTTCTTACTGATAGCCAGTCAGAAAAAGAGGTTTATTTTTTAACTAAAGAATTAAAAGAAAGCTTTCGAAGCTACGATAAAGATAAGATTCAAGAAACAGAAAAAAAACTATCTGAATTGCAACTTAAAGTAAAAAACTGGCTTGGGTTAGAAAAATATTTAGATAGAAATAAAAGAGCAATGTATATAACAAGTTATTTAGAGCAAATTAAAACACTTTTAAACTACATAAAGGAATAGGTTAATCGTTTCTACCTACCGCCGGGTTTTTCGCTGCACTCCCAAAACCAGCTTTCCAGAGTGCTTCTAGTCTGCCATTTATAATACCTTACAGATTTTACTGAATAAATCAGATAAAATCTTATCTTCTGAGTCATTTGCTTAGAAATAGTTACGCTAGCCAGGTAGTAATGGTTAACCCTCAACTTAAACTCTGCTTTACTAAAGCTTAATTTTAGATCTATAAACTTAGAGCTTGGAGGACAAAGAAATGTCAGATATTAATATAGAACCTAAATTAGTCAACAATAACATGGGCATTGGTATGGCTAATCAGAACCCTATAACAGAAGACCCTGATCAGATACTCATGGAAGGACTAGGAGAAACTTCATCATCTCAAGGCAGTACTACTAGACCAATTGAACGACCACTGTGGGATCCTCTTGAAAAATTAACCCAACTCTTATTAAAAGATCCGTATCGTAACCTTGACAAAATAGATGAGCTTGCTGAATTATTAGCAAAACGGACAGGAATTGAAAAATCTCTCTACAGAGAAGATAGATTAATTAGTTTCTTTTTGCGTGAAAAGGAAGACTTAACAGGTGATGGCAGAATAAATAGCAAGGATGTTATTGAATTCTGGAAACACCCGGATGGTAATGTGGTACCTCCTCCTATAGTTAGACCTCCTATAACTGCTCCTCCTACTCTTCTTAATCCTTCTAATAATAATGGAGCAACACCTATTAGACCTATGACTGGTCCTCCTACTCTTATTAATAGAGACAATGAGTAATTTAGTGTTTAAATAAATATTTTCTTAAATTTATTTTTTTATTTTCATTAAAAACAATTCCTTCTTTTTCTAGGAGTAATTGTTGTAGTCCAAGAGGAATATTCATAAGCTTATTAGTACTGATTCCTCCCTTGGAATTAATTACACGTTGCCAAGGAATATTGTCTTGTTTCTGTCCTTTAGTATTTGGCTTATATTTTGCAAGTCTATTTAATGCCCAGCCCACAACTCTAGGATTAAGATTTAGCATTTGCCCTATTTGTCCGTATGTAGCAACTTTACCTTTTGGAATTTTTTTTACTATTTTATAGATTCTTTCATATGTTTTCATAGTAGAATGATAAACCTATGCTTTCAGTTGAGCAAACGATAAATACTATTTGGCAATCAGATAGCAATCTTTTAAAAGATAAGCTTTTAGCCATACTTGCTAGACAAAGTTATATTGAAGGGAAAATTATTTTGTCAAGTGGCAAAGAAAGTAATTATTATGTGGATGGAAAACAAACTACTCTTTCTTATGAAGGAGGAACAATAATTTCTATTTTGTTTTTAAAACTACTCAAAGAAAATATTCAAGCTGTTGGGGGGTTGAGTGTTGGAGCAGATCCATTAGCTAGTGGTGTTTCACAGATAGGATATTTGCTTGGACGAAACTTAAACGCCTTTTATGTTAGAAAAGAACCAAAGAAACATGGGCGTAGTTTATGGATAGAAGGTCCTCTTAAATCAGGTGAAACTGTTGCAATCCTTGAAGACGTAGTAACAACAGGTACATCTTCATTAAAAGCTTGTGACAAAGTTACTGAATATGGATGCAAGGTTAAACAAGTTTTAGCTATTGTAGATAGAAATGAAGGTGGTAAAGAAGCTTTTAGAAAAATTGGGGTGGAATATAATTACCTATTTGATATAAAGGAAGTCATTGAGAGATCTAAAATTTTAGGTTAGTATATTCAAATATATTAAAAATGCAAACAAAAACTACAATTTCTGTAATTTTAAAGGATGGCTCAAAAAGAGAGATTCCAGAAGGTAGCTCTGGAATTGATTTAGCTAAGTCAATAAGTAACAGTTTAGTAAAAAAAAGTGTGGGTCTTGTATTAAATGATGAATTAAAAGATATAACAACAATTTTAAAAGATAGTGATAAGGTAGAAATTATTACGCAAAATGATCCAAGAAGCTATGAATTTTTAAGACATAGTACAGCACATGTTCTTGCAGAAGCAGTCCAAAATTTATTTAAGGATGCCAAGATTGCTATAGGACCTGTTATTGAAGATGGTTTTTATTATGATTTTGAAATACCAAGTCATACACTAACCCCAGACGATCTAATGAAAATTGAAAAAGAGATGCAAAGACTGATTGATGAAGAGCAACAATTTATTCGTGTAAATATTAATGACACGGATAAGCAACTAAGTGATTTTAAAACCCAAGGTGAAAAATTTAAAGCTGAATTACTTGAACAGTATAAAAACGAATCCCCAACCCTGTATATACTAGAAGACAGGTCCGGAAAGCCTGTGTGGAATGATTTTTGTAGAGGTCCTCACCTAACCAATACTAAACAAATAAAAGCATTCAAATTGCTTTCTGTATCGGGTGCTTATTGGCGAGCTGATGAAACAAAAGAATCCTTACAAAGAATTTATGGTACTTCATGGTGGTCCAAAGAAGAACTGGATACACACTTACAAAAACTTGAAGAAGCAGAAAAAAGAGATCATAGAAAACTTGGACGACAAATGGATCTGTTTAGTATGCATGATGAGACAGGACCCGGGCTTATTTTATGGCATCCAAGCTTAGCTTATGTTCGAAAGCAAATGGAAGATTACTGGAAAGATTTGCATGAGAAAAAAGGGTATGAAATTGTTTATAGTCCTCATATTGCAAAGACTGATCTGTGGGACATCTCCGGGCATAATGAGTTTTATCGGGAAAATATGTTTTATATGACCGTGGATGAGCAGGACTATGTCTTAAAGCCTATGAATTGTCCATTCCACGTTTTAATTTTTAAATCAAAACGACATAGCTACCGTGAGCTACCCATAAGAATGGCTGAGCTTGGTACTGTTTATAGATATGAGCGTTCAGGAGTTATGCATGGCTTAGCTCGTGTGCGAGGTTTTACTCAGGATGATGCACATATATTCTGTAGACGAGACCAGTATGTTGAAGAAATAAAAGGGGTCATTCAACTTATAGATATTATTTATAAAGGATTTGGGCTAAACTATTTTGCAGAATTATCTACTAAACCTAAAGACGCAATCGGTACAAAAGAAATTTGGGACTTTGCAGAAGCAGGTTTAGAACAAGCTTTAAAAGAATATGGACTTGATTACAAAATCAATCCAGAAGACGGTGCATTTTATGGACCTAAAATTGATTTTAAATTAAAAGATGCAATAGGCCGAGTATGGCAAGGAGCAACCGTTCAATTAGACTTTAATTTACCAAACAGATTTGATTTAAAATATACTGAAAAAGATGGCTCCCAACAACAACCCGTAATGATTCATAGAGCAATCTATGGAAGCTTAGAAAGATTTGCAGCATTATTAATAGAACATTTTGCAGGATCATTTCTACTATGGCTTTCTTACAAACAAGTTATTGTTATGCCAATTGCAGATAGACATTTAGAGTATTCTGAAAAAATATATAATCTCTTAAAAGAAAATAACATTAAAGCAGTATTTGATCAAAGAGCAGAATCAATAAATGCAAAAATCAGAGATGCTGAATTAGAAAAAATTCCATATATGATAATTATTGGAGATAAGGAAATTGCAGATAATGTTATTTCTGTACGTGCCAAGAAAAAAGGAAATTTGGGTACCCTTCAAACAAATATTTTTATTGAACAAATACTTAAAGAAATTAAAGAGAAAGGTATTTAATTTCTTAATGCAATACATTTTTATTTGTATGGTTTTTGTTAGATCTGCTTATTAACATAAACAAATTCTTAATAAATCGAGTCTTAGAAAAAATATCTGGGTAAATATTGACTGATTAACTATGCATAATTTAATAAAAGATTGGGATAAATTTCTGCTTTGTGCATTTCTTTATTTAATTCTATGTGTGAATAATAGTTTATTAAGCACCTTTGCTGAAGATACAGAGGAAGAAAATCTTACCCTCCGAGATATTAATCATCGAAATTTAAAGCTTCGAGGCGAGATTTGGTATGGCAATGCATCTTGGTATGGGTCAAAATTTCAGGGGAGAAAAACCTCAAATGGAGAAAAATTTAACAAAAATAAACTTACCGCTGCACATAGAGAACTTCCTTTTAATACAAAGGTTTTAGTAACAAATTTACAAAATAATAAATCTGTAATTGTTCGTATTAATGATAGAGGTCCATTCAAATCAACCAGAATTATTGATCTTTCAGAAGAAGCTGCAGAAAAACTTGATTTAAAAAAACAAGGGATTTCATACGTTAAAGTTCAAGTAGTAACTCCTGTAATTAAAAATCAAGAATCAGCAATTTCAAAAAGTTAAAAGATAAGAACAAACTTTAAATTATTATCTTATTTAAATTTAAACAAATATTCATAACCTAAGTTAAGAACAATTCTACAGAAAAACATTAATAATCATTTAAGGAATTTTCCTTTCCTATTTAACGTTTAGAGGTTATAGTATGTTATGGATACCTAATTAAAAGAAAATCTAAGTAAGCCTATTTAAGCTAAATAAGCAAAAAAATTATAAGGGCTCTAAGACAATCAATTGGGTAAAAAAGAATAGTTTTAACTGTGTCAAGAATTCAGACAACGATGTTTATTTAAAGAAGGTTTGTATTAAGCAAGCTTTTCTTTTATTGGTTTAGAAGTTTTTAAATAGTAAGTAAGGAGTAAACATGGCAGATAGTCAAGGATCTATAGCAAATATAATGGTTGATGCTGAAAACCCTGAAGTAGAGGAACTGAATCAACTTGGAATTGATTCTGAGTTTGGAGATGCTCTTTTAGAAGATGATCTGAGCTTAACTGA
>JAHFBD010000241.1 GCA_023250175.1 Candidatus Melainabacteria bacterium | reverse complement strand
AAATGATATAGGCTTTTTACTGTGGTGAGAAATGACAAGAGTAAATCCAGACTTTTTCCCTTCATTAATATGCCCGGTTAAATTAAGCAAATCCCCATTAGCATTACCCCATATATCTAAAGCTAGTCTTTTGCTGTCTTGTTTATGGCCTGCGCCTGCACCCAATACAATTTTAGTTTTGTTTAAAAGAGGTCTTAGAAATCCAGCAGCATCTTCTCTTTTTTGTCTTTCTACCAACTCTCTATGTTTTATCTGAGGCAGTTCACCAGTCTTAAAAGTCACACTACTAATACCCATAAATATTCTCCTTTAATATAGTTTTTAACTATAAACTAACGTAACATGAATCTCAAGTCATTTTTGAATTATTAGAAAAAATTAATTTAATACTGTCTCAAAAATAAAAACTTTATTAATTAATTCTTTTAAAACTTTTATTATTAAGGGGTTTTAGCTAATGTAATTTACTTACTATGTTAAAATTAGTTTAATTTTTCAGATATTTCTATTTAAGGATTATTATGACAGAACCAGTGCATTCAATAATAGGAAATCATACTAGTACCAAGGGCAAGGAAGTTTATAGAACTAATAAGACAATTGGTAATAATACAAATAATGACCCAGTTCAACTAGCTATTGCTCAAGGTGACTTAAGACGACAACTAGTTGAAAGAATAATAGACAGGTATAAAAACAATTTCAAAATATTATCAAATCAAGTATTAGACAATATCTCAAATATACCAAGTCCAGAACTTACACGATTAGATATAGGATATGCAGTACTTATTAAAGCCAATCTAGAAGAGATACCTGATATAGAAATTGAAGATATTCACCTTAAGCAAAATCTAAATAATGCCATCTTTAATCTAACGTTAGAAATGAAACCCGGGGAACTAAGAGTGTTTGCAGAGAATATAGAAAGCTTTTTTAATTTAAATCATGAACTTTCTAGTGAATTAGCAAAAACTGAAATCGGTGTGTTTGATAAACAAATTCAATTTTTACAAGATATTGGATTGATAAAAAGTAAAGGGTTGAATATGCCCATTCTTAATGGGGGAAGTGTTTTAAATAAATTTAATGATGAGGATGTACAAAACAAAGTTGCAATTGCTGCTGAGCTATTAAGAGACTATGCACCTAGTGTAGGAAAACAATTTTTGCAATATAGAGCATTACCAGAGGATACGAGAACAATTATAAATAAACTGCTTTCCAGGCTTGATGAGTCTGAATTTAATAACTTTGATTATAGGTTTTTACTAAATGACTTTTTAACAAACAGAAGAAAATTTGGTGAGTTTGAAAAAGCACAACAATTTTTACAAAATCTTTATACTGTGCAAACCTTTACATATGATGATGACAGCAGGATTTATGGTGCTGAAAATATTCTGCTTAGAGCTCTTGAAGCCGATAAAGAAAATGATATGGTGCATGGATATTACTTTGAACCACAAGTAGCAATAAACTTAATTGAAAGAGGATTTAAGATAGAAGGTGTATCTGTAACTGGTAAACAATTTACTGATCCTGATGACAGTAGAAAAGAAAGAGAAATAGATATAATTGCAACTAAAATTTATGATGATATGCAATATCAATTTTTTATTGATGCAAAATCTAGCTATTATGGAATTATTAAAAGCCATGAAAAAGGACAATTGAAAGCTCTTGTAAAACTTTCAGAAAAGTTTAATGCTATACCTGTATTAGTAGTTGATACAAGGATTTCAATAGATGATGGTACTGGACATATAATAGAAACTAGCTGTATTGATTGTAGGAGAGATAAAGCAAATAAAATTAGAGATGTACTAATAAAATACCCTTCTGTTTTGATTTGGGATGAGAATGGCTATGATATAACTGATGCTTTTTTAGGAAATCATGTTTAGTATTGGTAAAACAAATCACCTTATTTATAATTTTTCTACAATATAAGCTATCAACTCAATAGTAGGTTAAACATCTTTATGTTGCCGTATCCATAAACCTCTTGCACGATCAAATGGATTTCCGTTTACATCGTAAGCTAGTGAGACATGTACATTTTCAGCTCCATGCTTATTTATTAACTCTTTTTTCTTTATTGCAAATTCACTTGTAGTATCATCTAATTCCCGGATAAAACCATAATAACGATTCCCTAATATAATGGGTTTGGTAGCTATTCTAGCATTCACAATAAATTCAAAACCCTCTCTCAATAAAGTAGCAACATCTTTATCTTTTTTTGCAATACGTTCCCACGGTATTTCGGTTACACCATTTCGTGTTTTACTTAAAATACTTCTTACTACTGATAGCATAAATCTCTCCTTTTTAAATAATTCTAGAAATACTTTACTTAATTAAATTATTCAACCTATTTTTATTATTCCACAAAAACTTCAACCTAGCAACATTAATCAGACTCATTTATGTGATTGAAGACTTTGTAGAAAATGCTCTAACAATATCATTCAGGCAAATTTCAGGACATCGTGGACAATGTTAGAACTAAAATTATAGAATACAAAGGCTACTTGCATATTCCTGATTTAGCTTATACAGGATAATGTTTTATCTCAGGTTCAACATATTTTACAAAAGGAAGCTTAGATATTTTTTCTTTGATCAAACTATCTTCTATTTCTCCAGATATTATTTTTCCACCTGGTTCACTTTCTGTTTTTAATCCCATTTTTTTCAAAGTCTTTATTTGGTTAGCATCAAACGGTTTAAAAGCACTCATTACAATTTTCATATTTTTCTCCTTAATTAGTAAGAAATTGTAGCATACAAGTTGCAATGAGATATCGTAGAAAATGTTTTAACAATTGTAGTATTTATCTAGCTTTGCCCGTAAATCCGATCCTGCGAAAGGAATTTACCAATGAAAGCTCAAGCTTGTCCTGAGCTTAAAAAACAAACGGGACATCGTGGAAAACGTTAGAACTAAAGTTAAGGAATACAAAGGTTATTTGCACATTCCTAAGTTAGCTTCATGAGCTTTCAGCTGCTTGATTACTGTATTATGCTTTAGCTGGTCCTCTGCCACCAGTTAATTCTACTTTAATAGTATAAGTAGTATTTTTATATTCAAATGTCTTTGGAAAATCATCTATGTGTTGCTTATCTAGTACATGAACATATAATATACTTCCAACACCCTTAATAAAACCTGCATGATGAACATGCTCATTTCCATGTTGCTTCATAAACTCTTCTACGGCACCAATTTGTTTTTTATAAAATCCAGTTATTGGTATCTTTTTACTACCAACATGTACAACTTCTCTAATACTAGAAACCATAATTTCTTCTCCTTTATTACTTAAATATTTTCTTGTCCTTAATTAACTAAT
>JAHFBD010000056.1 GCA_023250175.1 Candidatus Melainabacteria bacterium | reverse complement strand
ATCTATTCCAAGTGTAGCACCTGAAGTATTAGATTGATCTATTATAAGATTTCCTGAAGATCCTAAATTTCCTGAAGATCCTAGATTTCCCGAAGATCCTAGATTTCCTGAAGATCCTAGATTTCCTGAGGATCCTAGATTTCCTGAAGATCCTAGATTTCCTGAAGAAGCCCCACTGCTTATAAGCTGGCTAGCTCCAGATGATCCTGATAATGATATACAATCCAAGAAGTCTATGCAGGTTAACTTATTAGTAGGACAACAACCGTTTATACAACACAAAGAACCACAGAGGGAATAGGTACAGCCAAGATTTGTGACTGCAACTGGATTATTTCCACTACTTGATGTACTTGATCCGCCGCTACTTGATGTGCTTGATCCACCACTTGATGTGCTTGATCCACCACTTGATGTGCTTGAGCCACCGCTTGATGTGCTTGACCCACCGCTTGATGACGAAGAGGAGCTACTACTTGATGTGCTTGACCCACCGCTTGATGTGCTTGACCCACCACTTGATGTGCTTGAGCCACCACTTGATGTGCTTGAGCCACCACTTGATGATGATGAGCTACTACTGCTTGATGAGGCAGCTACACATGACAATCCAGAATCATTACACATACTTCCAGGAATACTCCCATCACAACACGTAGGTACAGTTCCTGTGTTTGAGTTACTTGTCATAGCAGCATCTGCACAAAGTGGAGACTCACTCATAGTACAAGAGGGTACAAGCCCTGAGGTACAAACGACAGAACCACTTGTACATGAGGCAGTACCACTTGTTGTACTACTTACAAATTTCGGTGTAAAGTTTTTACTTACTTTTGATGTTACAGATTTGAAAGTTCTTCGGTGAGGAGCTGCTTGTGCAACAAATGATTTAGCTCCTATAAGACCAAGAACATTTTTACCTGAAATAAGTGTTGTTATAATCGGTAAATTAATGAATAACACTAATGACAAGCTTATAAGAATTTTTTTTATTTTTATCTGTAAATTTTTATTCATTAAAATAATTTGCTTAAACCCTGGTATTTTGTACAAAACTTAGTGTATAGGATTACTTACCTGAGCATTAAAACTTTTAGATGAAAGTACTAGGCCTTTCAGACAATAAACTAATTAGCTACATGACTAGATACAGATTTGAATTATTAAGAAATTCTAAACTTATCCTTAATATCTATATTTTGTTTTAATTTGTTTTCTTATTGAATTAATAGCTTATTTAAAGCTCAAGGCACAATCTAATTGAGTACTAAAAAATACTAAAATAGTGAGTCTTATGAAATTATATAAACTAAACTGGTTTTTAATTTTACTTCCTGCTGTTTTAATTATCGGTATTTCAACCTTTTTGTGGTTAGGACTTAAAAATTACGAAGATAATCAGGTAAGATTTACCGTTCAAATTGAATCAGAAAATCTAAGAAATTCTATTTCAACGCATCTTGAAAGTAGAATTATTGCATTGCAAAACCTGGCAAAACGCTGGAGTATAGACAGTAGTAGTTTAAATTTAGATGCAAATTTATATATAGCACATTATCAAAGTTGTCAGTATATTCTTTTATTTGATAAGTTGTTTAATTATAAACAGATTGCAAAAAGCAGTACTGCTGCACAATCGTTAAATCTTGAGCATCTGAAAAAAATAAGGCAAGTTCTTAGCAACATCAATATAAAGAATAAAGAATTTCCAAGTGTTGTAGTTTCTAATAGCGTAGAAATTATTCCAGGATATCGATACTTTCTGGTTCTTATCCCTATTGTTACAGAAAGTAATATTAATGGTTTTAAAGTTGGTATATTTGGTGTAACTACCTTTATTAGTAACACGATAAGCAAAAATTTCACAACCGATTATTCTTTAGAAATTTATGATGACAACAAAGAACTATATTTAGATCATCTACCAATACCAAAACAACAAAACAAATTTCAATCTGTAACTAAGCTAAATATCCATAATGCTATCTGGGAATTGAAGGTTTCTCCAAAAGTAGAAAAAATCAACAAGGAAAAAACCTACTTACCGGTAATTATTCTGGTTTTAGGATTTCTTATGGGTGCTATTCTTTCATGGTCAATGTATCTTGCCCAGAGAGAAAAACAGGGCAGAATAATTTTAGAAAAAACCAATCAGGATCTCGAAAACCATATTCTGGCAAGAAAAGAAGTAGAAGTAGAATTAGCCCGGTCAAATAAAGAACTTGAACAGTTTGCATATATTGCTTCACATGATTTGCAAGAACCTCTTCATATGATTACAAGTTTTACCCAGCTTTTACAGGATGAGTATATGGATAAATTGGATGATAAAGGAAATGAATACATAAAACAAGCTATAAGTAGCTCACAAAGAATGAAAATTTTAATTACAGATTTACTTGAATATTCAAAGGTTAACAAATCTAAAAAGATACTTAAAAAAGTAAACTTTGCTGTGGTCTTTAAAAATGCTGTAAAAAATCTTTCACATACAATTAGTGAAAGTAAGGCTGTAATAACAAATAACCCTTTACCAGAAGAAGTAGATGGAAATTCATCACAGCTTGTCCAGCTTATGCAAAATTTAATTAGTAATGCAATAAAATATAGAAGCAAGGAACAACCAAAGATCCATGTTAAGGCTAATCGCACTAACAATGAATGGATATTTTCAATCAGCGATAATGGTATAGGAATTGATCCTAAATACAAAGAAAGTATTTTTGAGATTTTCTACCGGCTACACAGCATGGACAAGTATTCTGGTACTGGCATCGGTCTCGCAATAAGTAAAAAGATTGTAGAGCAGCATAATGGAACGCTTTGGGTAGAGTCAGTACCAGCAAAAGGTTCTACATTTTATTTTACATTACCTTTTATAAATAAAACTGAATCTTCAGAGCAAGAAACAAATTAAAATGGCTAACATATACAGTTCTAAATAATTGGAGTAAATAAAAAAGATGACAAAGAATATTAATATCCTTTTAGTAGAAGATAATCCTGGTTACGTTTTGCTTGTTCAAAATATGTTAAGTAAAGCAACTGAGTCTAATTATAAACTAATTCATGCTAGCCAGCTATCTCAGGGATTTAAATATCTTGAAAACGGAGAAATAGATATTGTACTTTTAGATCTTTCGCTTCCTGGGAGCAAAGGAATTGATACATTTCTTTCTGTTCATAAACAATTTCCCTTCATTCCTACTGTGGTTTTAACAAGCCTTGATAATGAAAGTACTGCAATAAAAATCGTTAAAGAGGGAGCCCAAGATTACCTTGTAAAAGGAAAGACTGACAGTGTCCGGCTTATAAGTTCAATACAATTTGCAATTGAAAGACAAAAAAAAGAAAAAGTGCATGATGGAAGTGAAAAGATATTTCTTCAAAAAGAACTTGAAAACCTTAACCTTACAAATAAAGAGAAAGAAGTTTTATCTCTTATCGCTGAAGGGAAAAGTAATGAAGAAATAGCAAAGATTTTATTTGTAAGTATTTCTACTATCAAAAATCATATAGGAAAAATCTTTGCAAAGCTTAGAATTTCGAACAGATCACAGGCAACAGCAATTGCAATAAAAGCAGGACTAGTTAACTTTAAATCAGAAAATAATGATTAATAAAATAAACAAAATTATTGCTAGTTATATGTAAATCATCTTAACTTAGAAATACTCGAATTTAAAAATATAGCTGAAAGTTCTAGTACTTTTAGTCAAAGTTTTTATTTGTAAATCTTTAAGAGTAAGTTCTAAATTATGGAATATTAATTCGAATTAGAAAGAAATAGCAAATCTTTAGGTATTCTTGCTAAATAATTCCTTACTGCTAAAGTTAATCTGGAGAAAAGTCTGAGCATAGTTTATATAAAGAAAATTTATTAAAGAGGGGAAAAATGAAAATCAATAAAAAGTTTTTAGTTATTTCAGTTTTTGCACTGGTTTTTTTATTCAATCAACTGAATATTCAATCAATAATTGCAGATGCAAGTTCAAAGAGAATACAATCTCCTTACCCTCAATTTTCTTCTCAGGAATATAACATTAGTTTAAATGAAACTTCTACAATAGAATTACAACTTGGCTCTAAAGCAAGAAGAGTTAGTGTAAGTGTTATTGATGCAAAATGTACAAACTGTTCTATAGATGAAGATACATTATTAAACGGTTTAGAAATTATTGTGCCTGAAAGCAAAGATAAAGGAAAAAACCGAGCAATAATTTCTGGTGATGATGGCTCAGTAGTATTTAATATAAAAAATGTAAAAAATGCAAAAAGATTATCAAGACTTGCTCTACTTTCAGGTAATAAAAAAAGTAAGGTTTTAAGCATCAGTTTAGTTGCTTCAACACCAGCCAGTTACATTTTACAAGCAAAAGTAGATGGTAAAAAGCTTACGACAAGAGTTGTAGCAAGTGAATTAGAAGTTAGCACAAACAATTTATCAAGAAAATGTCTACCTGGCTTTAATGGCAACGATTGCTCGATGTGTCAACCAGGATTTTATGGTCCCAATTGCACTCCTTGTGTATGTTCTGTAAATGGCATGTGTAATGATGGAATGACTGGAAATGGAAGTTGTACTTGTCAACCCGGTTGGAGTGGAGCAACATGCACTACACCAATATGTTCACCATCCTGTGTAAACGGAGCATGTACAGCACCAAATACTTGTACCTGTAATTCAGGCTGGAGTGGAGCAACATGCACTACACCAGTATGTTCACCATCATGTATAAATGGAACATGCACTGATGTAAATATGTGTACCTGTAATGAAGGCTGGTCTGGGCCTGCCTGTGACACTAATCGTTGTAATGGTGTAACTTGTACTGCTCAAGACCAATGTCATTCGCCAGGTTCCTGTGACCCTTCTACTGGCTCTTGTTCAAATCCACCAGTTGCTGATGGTTCATCTTGTGATGATGGCAATGCTTGTACTCAAGCTGACTCTTGTCAAAGTGGTAGCTGTTCTGGAAATCATCCAGTAACTTGTACTGCTCAGGACCAATGTCATTCTCCAGGTACCTGTGACCCTTCTACTGGCTCTTGTTCAAACCCACCAGTTGCTGATGGTTCATCTTGTGATGATGGTAATGCTTGTACTCAAGCTGACTCTTGTCAAAGTGGTAGCTGTTCTGGAAATCATCCAGTAACTTGTACTGCTCAAGACCAATGTCATTCTCCAGGTACCTGTGACCCTTCTACTGGCTCTTGTTCAAATCCACCAGTTGCTGATGGTTCATCTTGTGATGATGGTAATGCTTGTACTCAAGCTGACTCTTGTCAAAGTGGTAGCTGTTCTGGAAATCATCCAGTAACTTGTACCGCTCAGGACCAATGTCATTCTCCAGGTACCTGTGACCCTTCTACTGGCTCTTGTTCAAATCCACCAGTCGCTGATGGTTCATCTTGTGATGATGGTAATGCTTGTACTCAAGCTGACTCTTGTCAAAGTGGTAGCTGTTCTGGAAATCATCCGGTAACTTGTACCGCTCAGGACCAATGTCATTCTCCAGGTACCTGTGACCCTTCTACTGGCTCTTGTTCAAACCCACCAGTTGCTGATGGTTCATCTTGTGGTACAAATGCAAGTTGCACAACTGGTCTTTGTACTTGTAATTCAGGTTGGACTGGAGCAACATGCACTACACCAGTATGTTCACCATCATGTGTAAATGGAGCATGTACAGCACCAAATACTTGTACCTGTAATTCAGGTTGGACTGGAGCAACATGCACTACACCAGTATGTTCACCATCATGTGTAAATGGAGCATGCACAGCACCAAATACTTGTACCTGTAATTCAGGCTGGAGTGGAGCAACATGTGCTACACCGATATGTTCACCATCATGTGTAAATGGAGCATGCACAGCACCAAATACTTGTACCTGTAATTCAGGCTGGAGTGGAGCAACATGCACTACACCAGTATGTTCACCAACCTGTGGTGGACACGGGGCGTGTACAGCACCAAATATTTGTACTTGCGATTCAGGATGGACTGGTTCAAGGTGTACAACTAAACTATAAGGTTAATTTTCTAGCAGAAAGCTCCTGTGTAAGCTTTAGAAGCTTATTATAGGAGCTTTTTACATATTGATCATGCTGATAGAAATATGAGCCTTGGATAAAACCTCTAGGTTGCAAGCATTATGAGAGCCAATTATCGGGGGTAGAAAAAAATAAGCTTCTTAGCCTGTAAAAACCGGTGTACACCAAGATTTATAGCGATGATTTCGTCCACGGACCACATTAAAATATAGTTCTTGCAATTTTTTACTTATTGCTCCAATTGCTCCAGTTCCAACAGGTCTATGATCTATCATCGTAGTCGGGCTAACTTGAGCACCGGTACCACAAAAGAACACTTCATCACAAATATATAATTCAGAACGATCAATTGGTCTAACCTCTGTCTCAACATCAAACTCACTCTTAGCAAGGTCTATTATTGTTGATCTTGTAACTCCTTCTAAAATATTAGAAGTAACTGGAGTAGTAATGAGTTTTCCATCCCGTACTATAAAAATATTCATAGCACTTCCTTCAGAGACCTGTCCATCACTAGACAAAACAATTGTGTCATCAAACCCAGACAATATCGCATCTGTTTTAGCAAGTGCAGTATTCACATAGCTTCCTTGAATTTTTCCACGTGGTGGTAGAGCATTATCTTCAAGCCTTGTCCAGCTTGAAACACTTACATGCAATCCTTTTTCAAGATCTAAATACTCACCCATTGGCATTGTACAAATTGAAAGACCTGTAGGATTACTACCATTTTTATTTAGCAATGATGGACCCACATTAATTCCTGCTTTATATACATTTGGTCTAATATACATATCACAAACAGGTTTATTTCTTTTCATTAGTTCAACCGTAATATTACACAATTCATCAGCTGATTTATCTAATTCAAGTCTGATGATCTTACAACTATTAGCCAATCTCACATAATGCTCTCTCAATCGAAAGATATACATTTGTTTTTCTTCTTCATTCCAATAACCACGAATACCTTCAAAGACTCCTGTACCATACTGAAAAGCATGGGTCATTATATTAATTTGAGCATCTTTTAAAGGAACAAACTTTCCACCAAAATAAGCAATTGAATCTAAATCTGTTCCTTCTTTTACTACCATTTTTTTCTCCAGTGTTTGTTTCAGCATAATTTGATATTGTAACAGAATTTAGTAATCTTTAACTCTTTTTTCTCAAATACACTCTAAGAATTTCTTTTTGATCCAACGGATCAATTAAAGCTAAATAATATTCTTTTACTATATGATGTTTAACTAAAAAAGTAAGATTAGTAATTACTTCTTCCTGTTGTTTAATTGCTCTTAAAGCTTCCTTACCTGTGAGAAAAATATCTGCATGCAATGTCTCCTTATTTGAGTCACTTTGCAAAACAATATCAGATAAGCTAATACTTTTATTTGAATTGTTTTTTATTTTTATTCCTAAGGTTACATAGTCTCCATATTTTTTACTATGTTCTTTCTTTATATTATTTATTACAAGTTCAATATCTTTACTCTCAGTCTCAGGAAAAAATCTAAACCCTTTATATTCTTTTTCTTTATTTTCAGCCTCTTCCTTCTTTTGATTATTTGCCAATTGTGGCAATTCTCCTAAAATGTATAAATCACTTTTTAATACAAGATTGGTAACAGAATTATTTACTATTATAGGAACTTGTCCTTTACGAGTAATTGAACCTATTATTCCTGCCCCTAAACCAGCCCCAGCCCCAGCCAATAGGCTGATTCCCTGACTAGCAACAGCTAAAGGTATACCACCATACTGAAGCCCTGCAATCAAACCATGAGCCCCACCATAAGCAACTAATGCAGCATCATAACTAATAATACTTGCAACCTTTTCTGAAACAGTCTTAGTATCTGTACTACAAGAAGCCACAATAGGAATAGATGTACCATCCAGTGTAACAATTTTATTAAATTCAATTTCAAAAGAGCCATCTTTTCCTAATACTCCTGGCTCATTTATATTTGAAATTATTCCTTCAACCCGACTTCCTTTAGATATATAAGCCTTACCCTCAATAACAATATCTTCTTGAAGAAATACAACTATATTATCCCCAACATTGCTAAAGTAAAAATTAATTGGGGTATTAAAGCTAATCTTTATATTTTGCCCTTTTTCAACTAGAGCAGCAACTCCTCCTTTTAAAACTGTCTGCGAAAAAACCGGCATGTACATAAAATGTAAAAAGAATATATGTAAAATCATAGTTGCTGCATAACAACATATATTTTTTACAAAGCTTTCTTTATTTTTTTTAATCATTTTCATTGATAATTGTCTTATTTTATTGAATTTTGTTCTACTATAACTGTTAGTTACCCATTGCAATATGATAGCTATACATCAACCTAATATGTAATGCCATACATTTTGTAAAAAATATACACTTCTAAGTTTGCAAGATATTATCTACTTGCTTTAATAAACATCTTAGGGACCGTAATAACTTAAAAAAAGGAGCATAAAAAGAATGTTAAAAAAATCAAAATTAATTGCACTTGCATTAATTGTTGCAACACTTGCACCATCAGTAGCACTTGCAGATGAAGCAAGCTCAGGTGGCAAAAAAACAGATCCAATTCTTGGTTGGACAATAGGCTTACCATTTAAAGTTGTTGGAGCTGCTCTCAGCAGTACAACTGGTGTTCTCGTTGGTTCAACAACAGGTCTAATTCGTGGAGCTGTCAAAGGAACCAAAGCAGTAGCAGGAGCACTCGGTGATGAAGATGGTGTTGGTGAAACACTTGCTGGCATTACATTTGGAGCTGCACCAGGAGCTGCTGTACACTCTTTAGTAGGCGGATTACTCTGGGGTGGAAAAGGATTCGTTACTGGCTGGGAAAAACCATTTGAATATGCTAGTTTACACTCTGCATTAGAAGGTATTCCTGATGCTATTGAATGGACTGCTGACGGTGCTTCAAAAGCATTTTCAAGCTAAGCTGAATTCAATACTTAAAGCTATAATAAAAGCCGGTAGTTTATTTTGCCGGCTTTTTATTTTTTAACTAACTATGAATAGGTTCATCATTCTAATTGTTTTTGTAATAGGGGTACTTTCTGGTACTTATCTGGCATTACCAAGAATTATTGACAATTTAGGACTTCCAGATCTTAATAACATTACAAATTATGAGCCCATTAGCTCTATTGAGATTTATGACTACAGAGATAATTTTGTTGGTTTTTTACAAGGTTCTGAAGATAGACAAGTCGTCCCTTTAAGTGAAATTTCTCCAAATCTAAAGCGAGCAGTCCTTGCAATAGAAGATAAGGGATTTTATGAACACCTTGGAATAGATCCTCCAGGAATAATAAGAGCATTCTTTGTAAATCTTCAAGCTGGGAGAATTATTGAGGGTGGAAGCACTATTACCCAGCAACTAGTAAAAAACCTCTTAATTCCAGAAGAAGAAAGAGGAAGAACTTTTACAAGGAAATTTAAAGAGCTACTACTTGCCCTCGAATTAGAAAGAAAAGTCAACAAAGATAAGATTCTTGAACTTTATTTAAATCAAGTTTTTTGGGGAAGTCGTGCTTATGGTATTCAAAGAGCTGCTCAAAGATATTTTAATAAAAGCTCATCAAACTTAACACTTGGAGAAGCTGCTTACTTAGCTGGATTACTTAAAGCTCCAAGTCAGCTTTCAACACATAGAAAACTTGCGAATGAAAGAAAAGAACTCGTTTTACAAAAAATGCTTGAGTTTGGCTACATAACCCAAAAACAATATAAGTCAGCTTTAAAAGAAAAGTTAAGATTTAATTCATCACCAGGTCAGTTTGAGTTATATCCATATTATTTTTCATATGTATTAGATGAATTAAAAAAAAGATTTAATGTAAACCAACTAAAAGAAAAAGGATATAAAATTTATACAGGGCTTGACCCTGCTGCACAAACAATTGCAGAAAGAGTATTAAATGAGGAGATAAAAGAAGCTCCCTATGGAGTAACCCAATATGGTTTAGTAGCAATAGATGTAAAAACAGCTCAAGTACGAGCCCTTGTAGGTGGTGTCGGGGGATTTTGGCAACATCAATGGAATAGAGCAACACACCCTCATACAATTGGTTCTGCTTTCAAGCCATTTGTATATCTTACTGCTTTTGAAGAAGGAATTATTGATCCTGAAACAAAAATTAAAGATGCAAAATTAGAACTCCAAGATGGCATCGATATGATTTGGACTCCAAAAAACTTTGATAGTAAATATTGGGGAAATATTACTGTTAGAGAAGCATTAACGTTTTCAAGAAATATACCTGCTGTTAAAGTAGCAAAACAAGCCGGAATCGAAAAAGTAATTGAAATAGCCAAGGCTTGTGGAATAGAAACAGAACTAGCACCTAATTTGTCTGTAGCACTTGGTAGTTGTGCAATTACTCCACTTGAAGCAGCTAGTAGTTATTCTACATTTGCAAGAGGGGGAATATACATAAAACCAATCTTAATTAGAAAAATAGAGGATCCAAAAAAACGAATAGTTGAAAAGAATAATCCTGTTCCCCAAAGAGCCACTTCAGATTATGCAACAGCAACTTTAATAAGTGTTTTACAAGACGTAGTAAAACGAGGCACGGGTACATTAGCTAAGCTAGAGGATAGACCTGTAGCAGGAAAAACAGGAACATCAGATGAATCTCGAGATGTATGGTTTATTGGATTTACTCCTGATCTCTCCGTGGCTATTTGGGGTGGGAATGATCACAATAAACCTATTCACGGTAAAGGTGTAACTGGTGGTGCAATTGTTGCTAAAGTTTGGAAAAAATTTGTTAAAGAATACTATGAAGACAAAGATACTATTCCTGGTAGTTTTCCTCCAGAACCAAAGATAAAAGAACTCTTAATTGATCCCCTAACAGGATTACTTGCTACTCCATATACAGTAAGTCCTATTAAAAAGCGTTTTTTTCCTGGGACAGAACCAAAAGAATATGCCCCTGTCCCAGTTGGAGCTAAACGTTTTAGACCTTTTATCAAGCTATTTCACAATACCTTTTTATATAATAAAAACAAATTTATTGAAGATGGCTTAGACGCTATTAAAGACAATGAAGATAAAGCAGATCTCTTAGAAGAAGGGCAAAATACTATTCTTGAGAATACAGATGAAATTACAGAACAAGCTGCTGAGGAAAACAAGGAAGAGGAAGTGGAAAAAGAAAAGATAAAGAAAGCAGAAGAGAGTAAACCAGAAACTCTAAGACAAAACGATCCCGTACCTATACCAGAGACAACAAACAACAACTCAGATAAAGAAGAT
>JAHFBD010000240.1 GCA_023250175.1 Candidatus Melainabacteria bacterium | reverse complement strand
ATGCTCTAAAGCTTCTCGATAGCTGGAAAGTATGTTCCATAAACTCAAATCTATGAAATTTTTCTGTATCTAACTTTAGATAATCAGGCAATATACTAAAAGTAGCTTTTAAAGAGTGTATATCTTTCACAAGTGCACATCCTGCTTCTATTGGTGTATAAAACCATTTATGGGGATCAAGAGCAACTGAATCTGCCTTTTCAATTCCTTTAAAAAGATGCTTTACAAGCTTAGTACCTGAGGCAGGTCCACCATAAGCGGCATCAACATGAAACCATAAATTGTACTTTTTACAAAGTTCTGCAATCGTATCAAGAGGATCAACTGCACCAGTATTAACTGTCCCACCATTTGCAATAATACAAACAGGATAATAGCCTTGATTTTTATCGAGTACTATTTGTTCTTCTAGTTTTTTAACATCAATAGTAAAATCGTCTTTTATTGAAATTTTTCTTAGATTTTTCTTACCAACCCCAAGAGAATCTATACTTTTCTCAACACAAGAGTGTGTTTCTGTAGATGTATAAAATGTTAATTGTGGACCTGCTTTTAAACCATCGTTAGATACATCAAAGGGAGCTTTAATTTTCCTGCACGCTGCCAAGCAACTCATATTAGCTGCAGTTCCTCCACTGACTAAAGAGCCAAAAGTACTAGGATAACCAACAAACTTTGCAATCCATTCAACAATCACTCGTTCTATTTCAGAGCCAGCAGGAGAACAGTGCCATTTAGAACAGTTTTGATTTAGTGCGCTACATAAAAGTTCTGCAACTATACCAGCATAAGTACCAGCAGAACTAACGTATGCCATATAATTAGGGCTTGTATTAAGTGTAGACGTACTAAGAACATCTTTAATAGTTGTTTCTAGTAACTTATCTAGTTCTACACCATTAATTGGAAGCTCTTCTTCAAACAGTTCCCTAACTTCATCTTCGTTTTTACCACAAAAGACTTTTTTATTTTCAATATCAGAATACAAATCTACAATTAGATCAGAAACCTTATATAAGGATTTTCTAAACTCTTCAATATCAACGTCAAGACTCACAAGCCTCCCCTACTACAATTTCTAATCTATCTTAGAAATATCTCCTTTGCAATAATTAATCTTTGTATTTGTGAAGTCCCTTCATAAATTTGAAATATCTTTGCATCTCGCATTAGCTTAGCAACTGGGTATTCATTTGAATATCCATAACCACCCAATACTTGAACAGCATCAGTTGTTACTTTCATTGCAGTATCTGCCGCAAACCTTTTTGCAAAAGCAGCTAATTTTGTATTTTTAATACCATTATCAACTGCCCATGCTGCTTGCCATGCAAGCAATCGACTAGCTTCAATTTCACAAGCCATGTCACTAATTAAAAAATTAACCCCTTCATGCATAGCAATTGGTATACCAAAAGAAGTCCTTGTCTTTGAATACTCGACAGCATGTTCCATAGCAGCACGTGCCACACCTACTGCACTTGCTGCAATTCCAGGTCTTGTATGATCAAAAGCATGCATTGCAATTTTAAATCCAGCTCCTTCTTGCCCCAGAAGATTTGATTTTGGAATTTTAATATCTTCAAATGTAATTGAATGTGTAGTAGAAGCGCGTTGCCCCATCATATCTTCTTTTTTTCCGACTTTAACTCCCGGAATATCTGCTTCAACGATAAAAGCACTCATTCCTTTATGTCCTTTAGAAGGATCTGTTTTAGCTAAAACATAAAACCATTTAGCCACACTTGCTCCTGTAATCCACTGTTTAGAACCATTGATTATATATTCATCTCCGACAAGCTTAGCCGTGGTTTGAAGACCAGCAACATCAGAACCTGTCTGTGGCTCTGTTACAGCATATGAGGCAAAACCTACTTCACTTGTTAACATACCAAGATATTTTTTCTTTTGCTCTTCACTACCAGCAAGAATGACCGGATAGGTAGCTAAATGGTTAACTGAAAGCGCCGTACTAATACCTGAACATCCCCAAGCTAGTTCTTCAGCAATAATTACTTCATCTAAGATTTTTAATCCTGCTCCACCATATTTTTCAGGAATGTTTAAGTTCATAAGACCAACAACAAAAGCTTTTTTAGCAATTTCTGCTGGAAATTTCCCTTGCTTATCATGCTCTTCTGCATATGGTCGTATTTCTTTAAGAGCAAAATCTCTTGCTAATTTCTGAAGCTCTTTTTGTTCATCTGTCAAATTGAAATCAACCATTTTAAAGACTTTCTTTATTTAGTAAATTATTTCAATTAACAACTATCTGCTTTGGTTGCCTAAGAAATATATAATAATTTAACAAAAGACAAACAAAACAAAATAAAGATAGCAAACCGAATCCTATATCATATTGTCCTGTAGTAGTTTTTATAAACCCTAAAAGAAGGGGAGGAAAAAAACCACCAAGTCCACCCATTGCACCAACAAGACCAGTAACAGTACCTGTATCTTTTGGGAAGTACTGTGGGACTAGTTTGAAAACAGCTCCATTTCCTAATCCTATACACGCAGCGACTCCAAGTGCACCAATTGTAAATGGCACAATATGTTCAAAGGTTAAACCATATGCTAATAAACCTGCTCCAGCAAAAACCATTGAAAGCAATTTAGCTCCACCAATTTTATCACTCATCCAACCACCTGTTGGTCTCATAATAGTAGCTATAACAACAAAACCAGCAACTCTCAAACCTGCATCTTGAGCAGTTAGGTGAAATATTTCTTGCAGGAGTTTCGGTAATCCAATACTAAGTGCAACAAAACCACCAAAAGTCACAAAATAAAAAAGACTTAGAAGCCAAGAAAGAGGTTCACTAAAAAGGATTTTAAACATATGACCAAGCCCTTTTGGGGAAGAAACAATGGATGGATTTTTCGCAAAAAGAAAAAATACAATACCCCATAGCAATGCCACTAAAGCAAAAATCTTATAAGAAGTTTGCCAACCAATAGTTGTTGCCAAAACAGGTATTGAAAAAAGAGCAATACTTTGCCCAATATTTCCTGCCCCATAAATACCAAGAGCAAATCCTTGCTTTTCTTGTGGAAACCACTTTGATGTAAAAGCCACTCCAGCAGGAAAGAACGAACCCGCCAAACCAAGAAAAAATGCCCACAACAGAAAGTCATTATATTCTTCTGCCCGACTTAACATAAAGGGGGCAATTGCACCAAATATAAGCAATAAGCTAATTACTATTCTCCCACCAAACCGATCAGTTAACATTCCCATAGGAAGCCGACCAATTGATCCAACAAGTACTGGAGTTGCAATTAAGAACCAGGTCTGTTGTTCTGTTAAGTGAAGATTTATTTGAAAAGTTTTTGCCATAGGAGCAATACACCCCCAAACTGCAAATGAAACAGCAAAAGCTATT
>JAHFBD010000055.1 GCA_023250175.1 Candidatus Melainabacteria bacterium | reverse complement strand
CAATAAGAGTAAAACTTTATTTATTTCTTGATTAAAATCTGGGTTTTCTAATTCAGATAAGCTATAAGACTTTGCTAAGATAATTGCCTTTTTTGTTAAAATTGAGTCCAGTAATATCTGTACAGGAAGTAAAAGACCAGTGAAGCCTTTTGCAACTGCTTCTGGAGGATTTTTCTTAAGTTGTTTATATATTGGTTCGCAGGCTTTCATCAAAGAATCCGCAGCTTTATCATCATTATCAAATATTTCTAGAGCTCTTACACTTTTATCAATTTTATTATTAAAAGAACATACTGGACATTTAACATGCTGTCCCTGCATATATGGGCGAACTGGTAGATTCGTTACTTTTCCTATTTCTCTTCTCATATAATTTATCCTTAAATATCTATAATTAAATGTGTACTTATGATAACAAATAAAGATTTAAGTTAAAAAATGAATAATAATATTTTAATCTTTAATAAAAAAATACGTGTAAACACATAACTAGCGTCATTGCAAGGAAGGGCTTTAGCCCTGACGAAGCAATCTGCTAATGCGTCACAAATGAGACTGCTTCGTCGCTCCGCTTCTCGCAATGACGTGAAAAGTTTAACCTGTGTTTAGTTTACACACCTTTTTAAAGTTGATAAAATTTACCTATATAAGCCCTAATGAAAGATGAGGAATAATCATGTCACTAAAAAAACCTAAAGTCACTGTAGTAGGAGCTGGGAATGTAGGAGCTACTTGTGCTCAAAGATTAATTGAAAAAAATATTTCTGATGTTGTCTTAGTAGATATTATAGAAGGTATACCACAAGGAAAATCCTTAGATCTCATGGAAGCTAGACCCGTAGAATTGCATGATTGTAAAATCATTGGTTCAAATGACTATGCAACAACAAAAGATTCAGATGTTGTTGTAATAACTGCTGGCATTGCCAGAAAACCAGGTATGAGTAGAGATGATCTTTTAAAAACAAATGCACAAATCGTAGGCTCAGTAACACTAGAAATTTCAAAACATTCACCAAACTCAATTATCATAGTAGTTTCAAACCCATTAGATGTCATGACTCACTTATCATGGCTAAAAAGTAAGTTTCCTCCCCATCGTGTTTTTGGAATGGCTGGTGTTTTAGACTCAGCTAGAATGAGATTTTTTATAGCTGAAGCATTAAATGTATCCTGTGAAGATGTACAAGCAATGGTTTTAGGAGGACACGGAGATCAAATGGTACCATTACCAAGATTTTCTACTGTTTCAGGAATTCCAATTACTGAGCTTTTATCACCACATAAGATTAATGAAATCAATGAAAGAACTAAAAATGGTGGTATTGAAATTGTAAATTATTTAAAAACAGGAAGTGCTTTTTATGCACCTGCTAGTTCTGCCGCCACAATGGTAGAAGCCATTGTACAAGATAGAAAACGGGTATTTCCAGTAGCCGCTCACTTAAATGGAGAATATGGTTTGAAAGATGTTTTTGTTGGAGTTCCTGTAATATTGGGTTCTAAAGGAGTAGAGAAAATAATTGAACTCAAATTAGCACCAGAAGAACTTGAAGCACTAAATAAAAGCGCAGAAGCTGTAAAACAAAATGTCGGAAAGTTAAACGAGCTAGCTTTAGTTTAAGCTTAACAACTAACCTACTCCCATAAACAATTCATCTTTTACGTCATTGCAAGGAGTAATTTTATTGCGACGAAGCAATCTCACAAACGTTATCAGATTGCCACGCTCCATTTCATTCAGCTCGCAATGACATTTATTGTTGGGTTAGTTTTTATAAGTGATACTGCTACTTAACAGGAAGTTCTGAGATTAACTTATCATACTCATCCCTGCTAATATTCTTATCTTCGGTATTTCCATCATCGTATCGTATGCAAACTTTAAATGTACCAGAACACACTGCTGTATAAGATGCATATAGTTTTCTTCTTTCACCAGATGGTAATTGGTTAAACTCTTGCTCTATATCATTTATTCGTAGTGAGGTTCCACTAGATACTAATCGCCCAGCCACAGCATCAACTAGTTTCTTTACGTGTGGAGCATCTACACCAATAACTACTCTTGTTAAATCGCTAATAAGAAACTGAATAGCCGTCTCTTTATCTGGATAATCAGCACAAAAAGTATTTAGCTTATTTAATTCTTGCAAGAGCTCATCTTTTCCCAATGTAATAGATAAATATTTATTTACCTCTTCTTGCAATCTATCTGGATTAACCCTGCCAGCATTATTGCTAATATTTCTATGTATCCAGGCTAGCTGCAGGTTCTTCTCACTAATACCATTAGCTTTTTGTAATGAATCAAGCAACCGTTCATATTTTATTTCAACAATATCACTCTCATCACCATTAAACATCACTTTAGATAGCACTGATTTAACATTGGTTAGAAAGTCTTCTGGGGAAACAACCATGTTAATTAAAGAATCTTCAGTACAAAACATACTAGAACTAATTTCTAAAGAAGCTATTGTTAAATCATCACTGTCTGGAAGCCACTTATTAGCATCTGTAATTGCATTGGTTTTTATCTCTTCTTTATCTCTAAATTCCTGAGCAAGAAGCTTTAAATAATAGTTTACAGACTCATCAATAGATGGATCTAAAGCAACTAACTGAGAGAAATCTTTTTGGAAGATCTCACATAGCTCTACTTTAGTCAATTTATCTTTATAAAGCTTATTGTACTCTTCATATAATTTTTCAAGATATTCATCTGGAGTTACCTTGTCTTGAATGTTTTTCAACGCAAAGTAAACGTTTCCTAATCGTGCAGTATCTTTTGGAAATATCGGCAATGAGCCATACTCATCTCTTTGAAACAAAGCATCAATAAGTTGTTTTTGTTTTTCAAAGTCTTGTGCAGAAATACCTAGTTTATTACTAAGTATTTTTACAGTAGGTAATTTTTTATCAATTAACAGCAAATCAAAATAAGCCTGTAAAAACCTTCTTGCAGGAGTATTTCCATTACTAAATGAAGTACTCAAGACATCTTTCCAATTATCTATTGTTATATACTGGAAAGATACTGGAGCACCTAAAGCAGTAGAATATTTTATAGCACCACTTGGACTACTCAAGCCCTCATTAGACTTAATTCCTGCAGTTACAATTTTAGGCTTAGGATATTTACTATCTAGATAGTTTTGGAAGTATGCATTATCTAAATCAAGCCAATGAATAAGATTTTTTATTCCTTCTGAAGGCTTGACATCCGTTCGTACTGCTGGCTTGTCAAACTCTAATAAGTGAGATTTTGTTTTTGTAGATAAATTAAGATAATTTCTTTCTAATCTCAAAACAATGTTTTCTATTCTCGACTCAATAAGTTTTCTATCATTATCATCAAGAGAGAGAAACTCTCTATCAAAAGAATTATAATCAAGAATCAATTCATATAACAGCTGTGATTCTGAGTTACTAATTACACCCTGCAAACATGAGTGATTTATTAATTGAAGTGATAATCTTTGTAGCTCATTAGTGCTCACATCACCTAAAGGTATTTCACCATCAGATATTTTTTGAGGCAGTACCTTAATATGTAATTGTTTACGTTCTTCAACAATTGCATGTTTATACCACTCATCAAAATTATTTAATTTCCCATATTTAAGATAGTTAGACAATGTCTGACAAGCAGCTAAAGTATTCTTATCATTATCAAATCGAGGAAATATAGCATTAAAAACTCCTTTATCAAAGTCAAACCTATTATATTCCAAATCTCTGGCAGCCTCTGAAAGATCGGTTCTTGAAGCTAATAAAGCCAAGGCTCTTACTTCAGGTAAAGTATTAATAACTTTATCCGACAACAAAGCTTTAATAAGTTTTTGTGAATCATCATCCAAATTTGAATGGCTACTAATTTCAACGACTGCTTCAGCTTCTGAAATCACAGAAAGAGGAGAGAGTTGTTGCAATGCCCCTTTTACTGTTGGTCGAATTTCATCTAATAGTTTAGACACTTCATCCCCAAATGGTCTATATTGTCTTGCTATTGGTTGCTTATCATCCGGTAAAGGAAGATTATCATTTCCATTATTAACTGGAGGTTCTTCAGGAGGAACTTGTCCACCATTTCCTACTTGTGGCTGAACAACAGAAGGTTCTTTTCCTTGCTCACTAAATGCTACAGGTACTAGTTCTTCTTGTTGTATAGCAATCAAAGCTTCTACAACTGCTCTATTTGGATCGATCTCAGGTACTACATTTTGAATAACAGCTTTTGATTCAACTGGTATTGAAGAAGGTTCAGAAAGTTTTTTTACCAAATTATCTTTCCACTCAGATAATGTCTTTCCAGCATATATAGAATCTGGGCTAATTTTATGTTGTTCAAGAAAAAGAATATTGTCTGGAGTTGCTACAATGTTATATTCTTCTCTTGCTGCCACTATAGATTTTGCTAATTGAAGCAAAGATTGTTTTTCAACAGGCTCTTTTACACCAAGCTCATTAATTGCAATATCTACATATTCTCTATAAACATCATCCCTCAGTCCATCACCACCAAAAACATCAATTAATATATGAGCTTGTATATCCTGTAGATTTTCTAAAACTGTTGCAACAACATGATTTAAAGGTTGTACTTCTTGTAAGCTTTGAATCCATTCCTTACATCTTTCAATATTCGTTCCAGCTGCAATTTGAGTTGCTTGTGCTTTTCTTCTAGACTCTTCTAGCTTTTCTCGATTTTCTCTAGTTAGCGGAAAAATAATTGGAATTAATTTCGTATAATCTTTTTTTAAAACTTCTTCCAGTTGACATTGTGCTTCTTGAAAAGCTCTTACAGCTTCTTCTTTTTTACCTTGATTTTTTAATTTATTACCATCAGTAATCAATTTTATTGCTTCATCAAAAGTAGGATCGTTAAATGGATATGGTTGAATAGATTTTCCTTGAACTGATGAAACTACAACTCCAGGTGTTACACCTATCTTGCTTATGTCTGTCATTTATATTTCCCCTTAAATATTAGTGATATTAATAATTATCATTACAGTACTTTTATACTGGTTTTGTTATCTTAACAAAGGTAACTTGTATATAAAAAATTTATAATAAAATTTTAATCTTTTGACCTAGCACTTATACTCGCTCAATAACTGCAGCAATTCCTTGCCCAAATCCAATACACAAACTTGATATGCCACGCTTTAAATCTCTTCTTTCTAACTCACACAAAAGAGTTGTTAATAATCGTGCACCACTTGCTCCTAATGGATGTCCTAGAGCAACTGCACCACCATTTACATTTACTTTATTTGGATCTAATTTTAGTTCAGCTTGGGCTGCAAGAACTACCGAAGCAAATGCTTCATTAATCTCAATCAAATCTATATCTTTCAATCCTAATCCAGCTTTTTCTAAAGCTTTTGGAATTGCATAAATAGGACCGGTTAGCTGTAGTTCTACATCTGTACCCACCAAAGAAAACCCAGTAAGCTTTGCTCTTGGTTTTAAATTGTATTTTTTTAATGCTGCTCCACTAGCAAGTAATAATGCACTAGCTCCATCACTAACTTGACTTGAGTTAGCTGCAGTAATTACCCCATCTTCTTTAAAGGCTGGTTTTAAAGTCCCCATCTTTTCAATAGTAGTATCTGATCTTATACCTTCATCATGTTCAACTAAACCAAGAGAAGTCTTAACTGGAACAATTTCTTTTTTAAAGTATCCATTATCTCTTGCTTTAGCAGCTTTCATATGACTCTGATAGGAAAATTCATCCAAATCTCTCCTGCTTAAATTCCATTTTTTAGCAACCAGCTCTGCAGATATTCCCATTGGATTAGCTTTAAAATTTTTCAAGAAACTGTCTGGTAAAGTAGGCTTACTTTTACCTGGCATAGGAAAACCATCTCCACCAAGCGGTATTTTACTCATACATTCCACACCACCAGCAATTAATAAATCATGAGAGCCACTCATAATAGCCTGAACTGCAAAATGAACAGCTTGCTGTCCTGAACCACACATTCTATTTAACTGAACTCCTGACACCAATTCACTAAGTGCTGTAATTGCAATAATTCTTGCAACATTTAACCCCTGCTCAGCAACAGGGCTGGAACAACCATAAATAAGATCTTCTATATCAGTAGCTTTTAAATTATTTCTTTTTACAAGTTCTTTAACAGGGATACCACCTAAGTCTACAGGATGCATTTCCCAAAATGCACACCCTTCTTTTCCTCTACCTATTGGTGTCCGAATTGCATCGACGATATAAGCTTCCTGATATTGCAACATATATAACTCCTTTTAAATTATTATTTTCTCATATTTTTTATACACGCTCAATAATAGTAGCAATAGCTTGCCCACCACCTATACAAAGCGTATATAAACCTCGTTTTAAGTTTCTTTTTTCAAGAGCATTTAATAGTGTTGCGGAAAGCCGAGCACCGCTTGCTCCTAATGGATGTCCTAATGCAATAGCACCACCATTTACGTTTACTTTTGATATATCTAATCTACACTCTTTTACAGTAGCTAGAACCACAGAAGCAAATGCTTCATTTATTTCAAATAAATCTATATCTTCATTTTTTAAATTGGCTTTATTTAAAACTTTTTTAATTGCTTCAATAGGGCCTGTTAATTGTAATTTTGTATCTGTACCAACTATAGCTGATACTATAAATCGTGCTCTCGGTTTTAAATTATATTTTTTAATTGCTGTTTCATTTGCAATTAATATTGCTGAAGCTCCATCACTTACAAAGCTTGAATTACCTGCTGTATGTAACCCACCAAAAGAAGGTTTTAAGTTAGCTAGTTTTTCAATCGATGTATTTGCTCTAATCCCCTCATCATGTGCAGCAATTCCATCTTGTAATGGAACTGGAATTATTTCATTTTGAAAATCACCTTTATCTTTTGCTTCTTTAGCTTTCATATGACTACTATATGCAAACTCATCAAGTTCACTTCTTGTAAAACCATATTTTTCTGCAATCAAGTCACCTGATTTGCCCATATGATAAAACTCATAGTGCTCTGGCAGAGTAAACTTAATGGACTTTCTTCCATATCTGATTACACTCCAGATATTTTTCAAATTAATCGGTGGAGGAAGCATATCAGCACCCATTGGTACTTGTGTGTCACTATTAGATTCAAAGCCACCTGCTATTAAAAGATTATTTTCACCACTGACAATCTGACCACAAGCAAAACGAATAGCTTGTGCACCAGAACCACAAAGCATGTTAACTGTAGATGCAGGCATAAAATCCCCAAAGGCACCTATGCTTGCTAACCTTGCACCATTAAATCCTTGCTTACCAGCCTGAGTAGCACAACCTAATATAACCTCATCAACTAATTTAGGATCTAAATTAATTTTTGAAACAACATTCGAAATGACAAGCTGTGCAAGGGTGTTTGGATGTATGTCAGATAAGATCCCATTTCTTCTTCCTTGTGGAGTTCTAATTACGTTAATAATATATGCTGTTTGTTTTTCATTCATAGTTTTTATTTTACAAGATTATTATCTCTTATTATAGTATCTCAGAACACGTCATTGCGAGGAGGCACAAAGTGCCGACATGGCAATCTTCTAACGTTTTGGAGATTGCTTCGTCGCAACAAAGTTGCTCCTCGCAATTGACGTAACGATACAAGCTATATTATCCAAACTATTATCTAATTTCAAATTGATAAGACTTGTCAGTAAGATAACACACATTATGTCACGACCACACAACATAATAGGCATAACAAGAGCGGCACAAAGGAAATATAACCTTTGTCTATCTTAGTCCAACTTAAAGCTACCAATGGAGGCATCATGTTTACGTATAACTTACTGAGTATGTTAGAAACTTTAAAGCCAAAAGCGGCCAAGAAAACCAATCATAGAGATTTTCTTGACATAGGTTATGAACACTATACTCCACCACCTCCAGGAGAGATTAGAAAAGTAATAGAAAATTTATCTCGCTGTTCAAATTGCTGTTTTATAATTTTTGACAATTATTGGATTGATGAAATTGAAAATATAGAAGTAAAAGTTTGTCCCACTTGTGGATATAGACTATAGCAAAGTTCATGCATTTATCTTTCCAACAACACAACACACTCTACATGGTATGAATGTGGAAACATATCGATAAGTTGAATTGATTTAATAGTAAAAGGTGCGTTGTTTTCATTGTTAGTTAATATTCCCAAATCTCTTGCTAAAGTGCTTGGATTACAGCTTACATAAATAATCTTACCCACACCACTATTCAAGACAGTTTCTAGAACTTGTTTATTACAACCTATTCGTGGTGGATCTAAAACAATAATTTCAGGTTTATCTTTCTCTAATACTTCTTGTATTTTATTTTCTACTTTACCATTTATAAAATGTACATTATGAATAGCATTTTCTTTTACACTATATTGTGCATCTTCAATAGATTGCTTTACCTCTTCAATACCAATTATTTTTTTAGCATATTTTGCTAGTGATAATGATATTAATCCCCCTCCACAATAAGCATCTAAGATTGTTTCTGAACCTTTTAAACAAGCATAATTATTTATAATTTCTAATAGCTTCATTGCCTGTAAAGTATTAACCTGGAAAAAACTTGTAGCAGAAATTTTCAATTTTAAATCATTGATTTTTTCAAATATATAACCTTTTCCTTTTATAACTTTTGTCTTAGGTCCATAAATAACATTTGTAGTGTTTGTATTTATATTAAAACAGACTCCTACAAGTTCAGGATGCATGCTCATTACTTCACTAACAAACTTTTGAGAGCTTGAAAGATGATCATTAATAGCCACAAATGTTAATAAAGCTTCACCAGTAAAGATTCCTCTACGAACACAAATATGCCTTAGCCATCCTGTTTTATTTTTACCATTATAAGCAGTAATTTTATATTTTGGTGCAAGCTCTCTTATCGTATCTACAACCTTATCAAAAAGAGCATTTTGAATATGACAATGTTTAATATTTATTAAATCGTTAGAATGCCATTCAAAATATCCTGCCTTCAATCGTCCTGTATCTTCAATCGTACGAACAGGATATTGAACTTTGTTTCTATAATTCCATGGTTGACTAGCTTCAATAATAGGCTTTATTACATCATCACATAAATTAAGTTTAGAAAAAAAGTTTTTTAGTAACAGTTGCTTTTGTTCAAGTTGTTTTTCATATGGCAAATGCTGCCACTGACAACCACCACAAACTTTAAACAATTTACATGGCGCATCTATTCTATAATCAGCATTTGACTCAACAATCTCTAAAATCTTTGCACGTGCATAGTTTGGTCTAACAGTTGTTATAGATACTTTCAGAACATCACCTGGCGCACCTCTATCTACCATAACAACAAAATCTTTATACCTGCCAATCGCTGCATTATCATATGCCATTGAATCAATCTTCAGGTCAATAATTTGCCCTTCTGATACAGGAATAGATTTTAATGTAGTTTTTGACATGTGTTTATTATTGTACCAGAGCCGATTTCACATGCTAAAATATTTAAATCATGTTTACAATAGATCTTTCAGATAAAACTGTTGCTATTACTGGTGCAAGCCAAGGTATCGGTAAAGCAATTGCTGAGACATTTGCAAGCTGTGGTGCTTCAATAGTTTTATTATCAAGAAATAAAACCAAGCTAGATGAAAACACTAAGAAGCTACAAGACAAAGGCATTAATGCAAAATATTTTATCCTTGATGTATCAAATTCTCATTCTGTACAAAATACGTTTAAAGAAATTGGACACGTAGATATACTAATAAACAATGCTGGGATATATTTCACATCAAGCGTGCAGGATATGGATGTTAATCAATGGAAAGAATTATTAGATATAAACTTAAGTGGTGCAATGTATTGCTCTAAAGCAGTTATTGAAAACATGACAAAAAACAAGTTCGGCAGAATAATAAATATTTCATCTGTTAGTGGAAAGTTTGGTGAGGCTTATTCAAGTGCTTATAATGCTTCGAAGTTTGGACTAGTAGGATTTACACAGTGTCTAGCTTTAGAGATAGCAAAATACAACATAACCGTAAATGCTATTTGTCCTGGCTGGGTAGAAACTAAAATGGCAGAAGATATTTTAAATGATGAAAAATATGCTAATCTTCACAATATTCCAAAAGAAGAACTTAAAGAAATCTCTATACAAGCTATTCCTATAGGAAGATTTGTTCACCCAAAAGAAGTGGGATATTTAGCTTTATATTTATCAAGCGATTATGCAAATGCAATTACTGGACAAGCCATAAACATATGTGGTGGTGTTTGTTTACATTAAAACTAGGAACGAACCTTAATTTTGAATTTTATCCCCTGGCTTTGGTGGAGGAAATATTCTAACTCTTCTATTTGGTTCTTGTCCTATACTTAAACTATCCAGTTTATATTCGTCTATTAACTGGTGTTGAAGTTTTCTAATCTGAGCATTTCGTGGTGTCAGATCCATTGCTTTATCTGTATCCATCACCAAATCTACCGCTGTACGAACTTCTTCCAGAGCACCTTGCTTATCTTCTTCAAATCTTTTTGCAAATTCCCCATCCTCAATTACAAAATCACTTACTAGCTCTGGGAATAAATCTTTTAACACTTTTTGTATACCTTCTGTTGAATTGTTTTTTACTATATACAAAGGGATTTTATGTTTTTTTGCAAGCTCTAAAATCTTTGCTCCTGGTTTTGCATAGTTTTTTAAAGCAAAGATTACACTGGCTTCATCTATAGTACGTGAAACACCAGCAGGCAATTCAAGGCTTTGAATCACTCTCTCTAATTGCCCTCTGCTTACTGCATAAGGATAAATATTAACTATATCTTTTGCAGCTTCTGAGGAAGAGGAAGAGAAAGATACTTGAGATTGGGGTATAACAGTTTCTTTCTCTACAACAATTTCAATCTTACCTGTTTGCTTATCAAGTTTTCTAATTTCAGGAAATACTGCTTTACCCCTTAAAAGCTGATCTACAGCATTAGCAACATCCTTATGAACAGCTAATCTTTCATGGTCTAGAATTTCGACGGCTATTTGAAATGTTGGCTCTGCTCCTCTTTCCAAAATAGTCTTCTGAGTACCACGTTTTTTAGCTTCTTCGTCTCCTAAAGTAACTGTTTGAATACCACCGATTAAATCTGACAATGTAGGATTTTTCATTAAGTTTTCCAGAGCATTACCATGGGCAGTTCCTATAAGCTGAACACCTCTTTCTGCAATTGTTCTAGCTGCTGCTGCTTCAAGCTCTGTCCCTATTTCATCAATAATTATTACTTCCGGGGTATGATTTTCTACTGCTTCAATCATAACCGCATGTTGCAACTCTGGACTAGAAACCTGCATCCTACGAGAACGACCAATTCCCGAATGTGGTATATCACCATCTCCAGCAATTTCATTAGAAGTATCTATTACTATTACTCTTCGATTTAAATCATC